>JAJZEL010000085.1 GCA_021828575.1 Pseudomonadota bacterium | reverse complement strand
GTGGTAGGTACGCTGTCCTGGTACCACCCGACCTTGCTGAAAACGGCGGATTGGCCGTTGATACTGATTTTCACCCTGATGTTTTACGACCTGAATCTGCTGATGCTTGCGCCCGGATTTCAAGCCGCATTACCTGACATGAGAGGGGCTTCGCAGACGCGGATTCTCGTGACAGGCATTCTGGAGTCCCAGATCATCAGCAACGTCCCAGCCACCATTGTCCTGTCCAGGCAATGCCCGCCTGATCAGGTACTGGCTTGGGCAGTCAACGTGGGCGGATTTGGTGTCATCACGGGTTCCCTCGCCAACTTCATTGCCCTCAGGCTGTCCAGGGAGCCCGGATTGGTCTGGAAATTCCATGCCTATTCCCTGCCTTTTCTGGTGCTGGCTTCTTTGACGGCATGGTGGCTCATGGGATGACTACCCGATGCCTTCTCTCCGATAGGCTCCAGATACCGAAAAATGCTTGTTGACCAGATGATGCATGGTGGCCATCAATGACTCGTCTGAAGCTTCCACCAGTGACGCATGCAAGGATTTTGCAATGCCCACGAAAGTGTCCAGAAGAAAGGGGTCAAACCGCTTGCCGCTGTCCTGTCGCAAAATATTCATAGATTCTTCATAGCCGAAAGGGCTTTTGTAGGGTCGCCTGGAAGTCAGTGCATCGAACACATCCACAATGGTGAATATGCGCGCATTCAATGGGATATCTTCCCCTTGAAGGCCTTTCAGATATCCGGTTCCGTCGTACTTTTCATGATGAAACTCCACCACCTCCCGCGCCCCTTTCAACCAGGCAGACTTGTCGATGATTTCGACCCCAAACTGAACATGGTTTTTCATGACGGCAAACTCGGCTTCCGTCAATTGCCCTGGTTTCAGCAGGATATGGTCACGTATGCCAATTTTCCCCACGTCATGCAGAAACGCTCCTGCAATCAACCGGCAAATGCCTTCGTTGGACATGCCAATGGCTTCCGCCAGACGAATGGCGTAAATGGTCACACGGTAATTGTGTGAATTGGTGTCTGAATCTCTTTTCGCAATGGCACTTCCGAGCACATCCATCAATTCCACATTGCCCTTCAGAAGTTCTGCCGTGGTGCGCAGCAAACCACGATTCAGCAAAAGGATTACCGGATAAAGCACCACAGTGGTCATCAGGATGACCAGAACCACAAGCACCAGCGTACTGGTCACGTCGAATTCCAGGCTTCGCATGGTCCGGTCGCTGACCTGGTACACACCTTCGAAATATCCCAGCGTTTCCCCTGTTCCATTCCTGACCGGCGTCGTCACTTGCAGGTACAAATGACCCTTCACAACCATTTTCCGGTGATCCTGAAAAAGCACGGGAATATGAGGAGGGAAATACCCTTGAGCCCCATTCATCACAAAAGGGACCTGAGAATTGATGGCCTGAAACACCAGGTGACGTTCTGCGTCATACAGTGCAACGGCAACAAAATGTCTTTGCAGAAACTGGTCGGCTTTGCCTTGCAATGATGCTGCTGGCTGGCCCACATTGGCTTTCGTCAGATCCCGTGTAAAAAACACCGACTCTTCTATGGCCAGATCCAGTACCGTGCGATCTACCTTGTGCAGCTCGTAGTAGTAAACTCCTGCACCCAGGACTGCCGAAAGAAGAATCCAGCCCAGAAACAACCGCTTGACGATTTCCCAGTGTATATTTTTCATTGTGACACCGTTCAGCTTCAGTCCATGGCCCATTACGCTTTTCATTGTACGACAGCAGGCACCTGACCAACTTACCTGTCTTCAAGGAAACAACAATGGATTTCAAAATGTTTCTAAGCGAAAACCGATTTCGCGTTTATTTTGAACAATCAATGGTCGGCATGGCGGCCACCAGTGCCGACATGCAATGGCTCGAAGTCAACGACGCCATGTGCGCCATGCTGGGGTATTCGCGTGAAGAATTATCCGGCCTGACCTGGGCTGACCTGACTCATCCGGATGATCTGCAGGATAACCTCCGGAAATTTTCTCGCATCCTGTCAGGCACCTCGGATGGACACGTCATTGAAAACCGTTTCATCAGAAAGGATGGCGGCGTCATTCATGCCCACAGAATTGCCAAGGCCGTGAGATCTCCTTCAGGAGAACTGGAATACGTCATTGCCATTGTGGAAGACATCACGGAACGCAAGCTGGCTGAAGAGTCCCTGAGGTTGAGCGAGGACAAGTTTTCCAAGACCTTTCACAACTCCCCCAATCCCATGTCCATTACCCGTCTCAATGATGGCAAGATCATCGACGTCAATCAGGAATGGTGCCGGATCACAGGACATGCAAGGGAATATGCCATTGGAAGGCTGACTCCTGAACTGGGCATATGGGTCAGTCAGGACGACAGGGAATCCCTGTTGGACGCGCTCCACGCAGAAGAAAAGATTAGCGGACTGGAATTTGTTTTCCGTTCAAAAACAGGACGTAACGTACATTGCCTGGTGTCGGCCGAGCTGATGGACATTGAAAACGAACCTTGCCTTTTGCTGGTGGCACAGGATATTTCGGAACTCAAACAGGCCATGAACACCATCAGTCAGCAAAACAGCTTTCTGAATGCCATTTTTGAGAGCGAACCCCATTGCGTGATCGTCCTGTCCGCCACCGGATCACTGGTTCAGATCAACAGGGCCGGACTTGATCTGTGGGGTTTCGACTCGATTGAAGAAGCTCAGACCATACCACTCAGGCAGCTTGTGATACGTGAATATCGCGCAGCTTACGATGCCTTTCATGAAAAAGTCGTCCAAGGAAACAACAGTGTTTTCGAGTTCCCAATCACCAACAGAAAAGGGCGACTGTGCTGGCTGGAATGCCACGCCGCCCCGGTTTGCGATCTGGGCCAACAGGTGACAGCCATTCTTAAAGTCATCCACGATGTCACGGAAAAAAAGCAGTCTGATGAACTGATCTGGAAGCAGGCCAATTTTGATTTACTGACGGGGCTTCCCAATCGTTACATGTTCAATGACCGCCTGACCCAGGAAATCAGGAACGCCCAGCGTGAAAACCGTTCCATCGCCGTATTTTTCATTGATCTCGACCAGTTCAAGGAAGTCAACGATACGCTGGGACACCATCTGGGGGACTTGTTGCTGGTAGAGGTGGCCAAAAGAATCAGCGCTCATTTGCGAGTCAGTGATACGGTAGCAAGACTGGGCGGCGATGAATTCACGGTCATCATTCCCCATCTGCAAAATCAGGACCAGGTGGAAACCCTTGCCCAGTCCCTCCTGAACCGGCTATCGGAGCCTTTCTCGATTGAGGGCATCGAACATCAGATTTACATCTCCGCAAGTCTGGGCATCACGCTTTATCCAGCGGATGCCACTGAGGTGGAACAGTTGCTTAAAAATGCCGATCAGGCACTTTACGAAGCAAAAAACCTGGGCAGAAACCGCTTCTGCCACTTCACCACTTCCATGCGGGAGTCCGTCAAAACCCGGCATCTCCTGCTCAATGATCTTCGCAGCGCCCTCCAGGCAAACCAGTTCCAGATTCATTTCCAGCCCATCGTCGATCTTTCGTCTGGCAGGATCATCAAGGCTGAAGCACTGTTACGATGGATGCATCCTTCCGGTACCTCCATCAGTCCCGCCACCTTCATTCCATTGGCGGAGGAAAGCGGGATGATCCTGCCCATTGGGGACTGGGTGTTCAGGGAGGCCACCCGCATCGCAACCCCCTGGATCCGCAAGCATCCTCATTTTCAAATCAGCATCAACATGTCACCCATGCAGTTCAGGAATGATCAGGTACTGGTGGAAAGCTGGCCTGAACACCTGAAAGCTCTGGACATTCCCGGAAGCAACGTAGTAATAGAAATCACGGAAAGCCTGCTGCTGGACGCCGGGAAAAACGTTCAGGAACGTCTGGTCCGCTTCAGGGATTCCATGATCCAGGTGGCCATTGATGATTTTGGAACGGGTTATTCGGCCTTGTCATACCTGAAAAAATTTGACATTGACTTCCTGAAGATCGATCAGGTCTTCGTGCGCAACCTGGTCAATGACCCCAGCGATATGGCGCTTTCAGAAGCTATTATCGTGATGGCCCACAAACTGGGTCTCCGGGTGATCGCCGAAGGGATCGAAACCGTCCAGCAAAAGGAATTGCTGGTCAAGGCCGGATGTGACCATGCGCAAGGCTATCTGTTCGGACGCCCCATTCCAGCCTGTGAATTTGAAAAACTGATCGGCTTCTGAAAAATGTCATTCCGGGTGAAACTGATACAACCAGGTCTCCGTCAGCGTCAGTCCGGCAGAACGCAAGAAAAGACGGACATCCACCGGCCCGGAATCTCCCGCCAGAGCCCCCAGGTCGAAAATGGCACGCCAGTGGCCTGGGGACCCATCCGGTACGGGCTCTGTGGATACTTGGGTCACTTGCCCGCGGGAGGTGGTGACCACGGCCTCCACAGCCGCTGAAGGAGGCAAGGCTTCCAGAGGATGGCCCTGGAATTCCACGACGAATTTGTGGGCGCCGGGAATGCGTTCGGCAGGTTCTCCGCCGCGGCCAATGCCGGTTCGCACACAACGGGCCAGCGGCATCCGGTAAGGAACGTCCGCCTGCCAGTACAACCGGTAGCGAAAGTGAAACCGATCACCGGCCCGTGCAGGTGCATGGGGCACCCACATGGCTACCACGTTATCGTACAGTTCTTCCTCCGTATGCAATTCCACCAACTGAACGGTCCCCTCACCCCAGTCATCCAGAGGCTCTATCCACAGGCTGGGACGTCGCTCATAATGCACAGCATCCTGGTACTCCGAAAAACGTCTTTCCCTTTGCACCAGGCCAAACCCTTTAGGCCCCCTGTCCGAAAACTGGGACAAGTTGGTGCCTTTGGGATTGATCAATGGTCGCCACAGATATTCGTTGGCTCCCGTCCACATGACAAGCCCGTCCGAATCGTGAACTTCCGGGCGCCAGTCTTCCTGAAATCGCTTGTCCTTGTCAGAAAACCAGTACATGGATGTGGCTGGAGCAATGCCCAACCGGCTGACCTCCCGTCGCAAAAACAGGTGCGTTTCCACATCCATGACCACACCGGTCTCGCGGGTCATGGAAAACCGGTAAGCGCCGGTAATGCTGGGTCCGTCCAGCAGGGCGTATAACATTACTGTGTGGGACCATTCATCCTGGGGAGCAAAATAAAACCGTGTAAAAGCCGGGAACTCTTCGCTGGGATGAGTGCCTAGCACATTGATGGCCACCCCCCTCGCCGAAAGGCCATACTGGTACTCGTCTCCGATGGCCCTGAAATAGGAGGCTCCCAGGAAAGCCACCCAGTCGTTGTAACGCCAGTCCAGCTGACCCTGATTGCCCAGTCGGTTTTCCTGCAACCGAAATCCTGCATATCTCGTATTTTTTCCAAGTTTTTTGGCAGGGCTGCCCGACGGGATATCAAACTGTGACTGATCATAGAGGATCTCACGGGCTTCCAGAGCATCCTTACCGTGGCGCTCCAGACGATACATGTGCACCGCAAACTGGAAAAACTTGCCAGGATGAAAAAACGCCACCGGGTATTGCCCCGGTCCTTCTGCAAACAAGGCGTCTTCGGGCTTGAAATGGATCTGCCCGTGAGCTTCCCAATCGATCTGTTCCAGCACTGGCCGATCAGGCTGGAACGAAGGTTCATATGCTCGCCCGGACAACAGTCGCGCTTCTTCCACCAAGCCATCCCAGGAAAATGGCTGCGGTTCACCGAACATCAATCCGTTGGTACCATGTTCTTTTTGTGATGCCTCTCCTGAAGCGGAAGCCGCCAGGAAAGTCATCAAGGTCAAGAATTGCCGTCGGTCAAATACCATGGGAGCGTCATTCCTGTTTAAAAGTGACATGATACGATGCGTTCCCTGCCTTGAGGAACCCATCTTGTCGCAACCGGCCCCGCTTCCACTGTACTCCGCAGGCATGCTGTTCCTTCTGCTGTCACAGTTTCTCTCTGCCTTGGCGGATAATGCCATCCTGATTCTGGCAATAGCCGTCCTGAAGGCAGAAAGACAGGCGGAGGTCATTCCTTTTCTACAAGCTGGCTTCATCGCGCCGTTCATTCTTCTGGCTCCCCTGGCAGGCCCCCTGGCCGACAGCATGCCCAAGGCGAAAATGCTGGTTCGCGCCAACACGCTCAAACTGTTCGGAGCAATCCTCATGGCGACGGGATTGAATACAATAGCCGCCTACGGCCTCATCGGCATCGGTGCCACCCTGTATTCGCCCGCCAAGTACGGCATCCTGTCCCAGATGTTTTCACCTGCCCAACTGGTAAAAGCCAACGGGTTACTCGAAGGCTCCACCATCGTGGCCATCCTCCTGGGTGTGGTACTGGGTGGCTGGCTCTCCGACCACTCACTGGTCATGGCATTCAGAGCCATCATGGGGGCCTATGCCCTCGCATCGGTCATGGCCTTCCGGATACCTGTCCTGCCCCCCGAACGCATCGACCCCGAACGGTCACCCATACGGGCCCTCCAGCGTTTTTCTACAGACCTGAAAATCATGATGTCCCACCCAGACATTCGATTCAGCCTTTTGGGCACCAGCCTGTTCTGGGCCAGTGGCACCACATTGCGCCTGCTGCTCTTTGCCTGGGTGCCCATTTCCCTTGGCATCACGGACAACAGCACACCTGCCAACCTCATGGGCCTGGTCTCCACAGGCATTGTGGCTGGCGCTTTTGCGGCAGGCTGGCTGATTTCGCTGGCGTCCGTGAATCGCGCCCTGCCCGGAAGCCTGCTGCTGGGACCGGTTCTCCTCCTGTTGTCACAAACCCATCACTTATGGCAAGCCGCCCTCCTGATGATCCTAACCGGACTTTGTGGCGGCTATTTCGTGGTCCCCCTGAACGCACTTCTTCAGGAAAAAGGCCATGAAACACGAGGGGCCGGACATGCCCTTGCCATCCAGAATTTCGTTGAGAACATTGCCATGATGCTGTTTGTGGGCCTCTATTCCGTTGCTCGCACACAAAACATTTCTCCAGAATCCGCACTGAGGATTTTTGCGATTCTGCTTATAATCGCGACGCTCGGCCTGACAGTGCATCGTCTGAAGAAAAGTACCCCACAAGGAACACGGAAACATGATGGACACACATGAACAACCCACCGCCAAGGTCCCTGAAGTCACGCTGCTCTTCTGGATCATCAGGATTGCCGTCACTACTCTGGGAGAAACAGGTGGTGATGCGGTCTCCATGTCCATGCAACTGGGATATCTCACCAGCACGCTCCTGTTTGCCCTTGTTTTTCTGGTGGCAGTGGCCTTGCAGATCAGGACTTCCGGATTTCACCCCTTCCTGTATTGGGTAACCCTCATGGCCACAACCACTGTGGGCACCACTTTGGCGGATTTTGCGGATCGTTCATTGGGCATCGGTTACACAGGTGGGGCCACACTGCTTGCAGGCCTCCTGTTGACTTCGCTCATGGTCTGGTACCGAACACTGGGCTCGGTGGCCGTCAGCTCCGTCAACTCCACCCATTCGGAGGCTTTTTACTGGCTGACCCTCATGTTCTCACAAACCCTGGGCACCGCACTGGGCGACTGGACAGCCGACACGGCTGGCCTGGGCTATGCCGGGGGAACCCTGCTGTTTGGGGGATTGCTGGCCATGATTGCAGCTGCCCGTTATTGGACAGGTATTTCCAGGACGACGCTCTTCTGGGCTGCCTTCATCTTGACGCGCCCTCTGGGGGCCGTGGTAGGGGACTTTCTGGACAAGCCGCTGGACGCTGGCGGACTGGCCTTGAGTCGTTTTTCAGCCTCAGGCGCACTGCTCGCTTTCATTCTGGTCTGCATCGTGCTGTTTCCACAATCACCAGCACGCCAGTCATCCTCACACGCGTGAGGAATCCGAAGAAGCCCGCTCGATGGTTTTGTTGCGTGCACGCCACCATCCCAAACTCGCCAGAAAAACCAGCCCGAAACCAATCAGGAAAATGCCACCCACTTCGGGAGCGTGAAAACGCTCTCCCGTTGCCCAGCGCGAAGACATGATGGCCACCACAGGCGTACCAAGCACAGACAGACTGGCTTCCCAGGCAGGCACCCGATCCAGAACGTAAATCCACAGCCACCAGCAGAGAGCGGTGGTAATCACTGACATGAAAGCCAGGATGAGCAGGTAGTTCAGGGTCCAGTGTGTGGCTGGTTCATGAGATATGAGAGCCGCGATACCCAGGGGAATCGCTCCGGCCACCATCTGCCAGGCAGTCAGGTTGAGCAGGTCCACGGTTTGTCGAAAACGCAGTCGCTTCACCAGGATTGTCCCAGCCGCCCAGCACAGGGCGGCCATGATGCCCAGGATCTTGCTCAACGTGCTGGAATGCATGTCCCAGGGTTCAATGATCAGCATGAGGCCAACCAGGGTGATGATGGCGGCTACCCACTGCCCGCCGCGTATAGGCTCGCGCAAAAAAATGGCTGACAGGATCAGGGTCCATACGGGCATGGTGAATATGAGCACGGCCGTTTTTCCCGGCCCTCCTTCCACAAGGGCCCAGGATTGAAAAAGCATGAATCCTGCCACCTGGACCCACCCAATGAGAAAGGTCTCGCGAGGGGCCTGCCATTTGAGTGAACGTCCCGTCAAGGGCAACAGGATCAGCAGTGCCACCCCACCCAGACTGGCACGTTGGGCCGCAAAATCCAACGGTCCGGCGTAGGCCAGTCCTTCCTTGGCCGTCACCCAACTGTATCCCCACAACAACGACAGCGCCGCCAAAGCCAATAGCGGCCCACGACGCCTCAGCACGTCCTTCATTTTCCCAACCTTCCCCGTGAAAAGTGCTCTTAGGACGAGGGGAGCATCTCCCCAAAACGCCCTTTCCTGAAATCATCGATCGCTTGCTGAATTTCTTCGTGTGAAGTCATCACAAAAGGACCATGGCCCACGATGGGCTCATCAATGGGTTCCCCTCCCAGAAACAATACCCGGGTGTCCTCAAACACTTCAAACCCCACGGACGTTCCCGCCTTCTCCATCACCACCAGTTCTGAAGAGTGTACTGCCCGATTGCCTGATTGAAGGCCACCTCGCAATACAAAAAGCGCAGTGGTATGTCCTTCGGGCACTTCCACGACAAAACGCTGCGCCGTACTGAAATGCATGTCCCAAACATTCATGGGCGAGAATGTCCGGGCTGGGCCGATGACCTCGCCGTATCGCCCTGCAATCACGCGCAAATGCCCTGCATTTTTCGGTAATGCCACCTGCGGAATGGCTTCCCTGGAAATGGCCTGGTAATGAGGGTGAGTCATCTTGTACTGCTGCGGCAGGTTCACCCAAAGCTGCACCACCTCAAACCGGCCTCCCGTCCGTGAAAAATCAGGACTGTGGTACTCCTCGTGAACCACGCCCGAACCTGCAGTCATCCATTGCACATCACCCGGACCAATGGTGCCTCCCCCTCCTGAGGAATCGCGATGTGAAACCCCTCCCTCATACACAATGGTCACAGTCTCGAAACCTCGGTGAGGATGCTGCCCCACCCCGAGCTTGCGCGCAGTTGGCGGAAAATCCACAGGGCCGGCATAATCCAGCAAAAGAAACGGGGACAAGTCACGCGCCATATCGGCATATGAAAACAGGTTACGCACAGGAAAACCATTGCCCACCCAATGCTGGCCATGGCTCCCCTTGATGAAGGCGATCTCCTTGACGCTTTGCATCATTCCACCACCCCTCATCCGAACATTTTTTTGGCGATTTCAGCCACATGCTGTCCCTGGTACCGGGCGATGGCCAGTTCGTTGGCACTCGGCATGCGACTGCCATCTCCCTTGCTCAGGGTGGTTGCTCCGTAGGGTGTTCCCCCGCTAACTTCACCCATTTCAGTCAGTTGCTGGCAAGCATAAGGTACACCCACCACCACCATGCCATGATGAAGCAGCGTAGTGTGAAAAGACGTGATGGTGGTTTCCTGGCCACCATGCTGGGTGGCCGTACTTGCAAAAACACTGCCGATTTTTCCGACGAGCTTGCCTTGTTGCCACAAAGCACCTGTCTGGTCCAGAAAATTTCTCATTTGACCACACATGTTGCCGAATCGAGTGGGCGTCCCAAAAATGATGGCATCGTAATCGCCCAGATCTTCCGGTTTTGCCACCGGTGCCTCCTGATGGGCCTTGGCATGGATGGCGACAACAGTTTCAGGCGGCATGGTTTCCGGCACGCGCATGATCATTACGGTTGCTCCGGCCACTGCACGCGCTCCGTCGGCCACTTCCTGGGCCATGCGCTCCACATGACCCCATGTGCTGTAGTAAAGAACAAGAATTCTGGCCATCTGTTTTCTCCTGATAACAGTGTGGAAAGATTTCAGGCAGGGTGCCTGCCGGAACCCCATGGATGATCATACTCCGTGCCATGTGCATCGTGTCTTTCAAATGTTCACATACACATGACCAGGAAAAAAAAACCCGGCACAAGGCCGGGCAAGAAGGGTATTGCCGGGAGAAACCAGTTTTCAGAACGTCACAGAGAAATTGACCTGGTAGTAACGTTCTGGCAGGGAAAACAACAGGGGATTCCCGTTGATGTCCGTAAAGCCCGAGGTATAGGCATAAATGTCTGTGCGGTTGAACAGGTTGTTCACCTGGAATCCAAGCATGGCCTGCTTGGCCCAAGCCCAGCCCGTTTCAAACTTGTAGCTGGTATTGAGGTCCACAAGGGTGTACGAACCAAAGGCGATACCGTTGTTGTTGGGACCACCGTTCCCCGTACCACTGCTGCGATCGCCCACTTCCTTGGCGATCAGAGAACCATACCACCTGCCGTCATCATAGATCGTTCCTGCAGCGGCTGTGGTGTGAGGTGTGTAAGGCAGAACGCTTCCGTCACTAGTGGAATAGTTGTTGATACCCAGGTTGCCATAGAGGCTCCAGTTCTTGACGAATGTCCAGGTACCCTGAAGTTCTCCACCATCATAACGAACCCCGCCTATATTGGTAAAACAGGTTCCGATGGTGCCTGCCCCGCAACTGATCGCGCTGATCTTGTTGGTGAAATCGATCCTGTACAAGTCTGCCGAAAGGTTCAGGTTACGACCAGTCCAGACCGTGCCCATCTGGTAGTTGGTGGTGGACTGGGGTTGCAACTGGCCAGTCTGTGCATTGGGCTTGTAGAAGTTGTTCATGTTGGGCGCCATGAAACCTTCAGCCACTTCTGCGTAAAAAGACCAGTTTTTGGACATCATGTAGTTGGTGGTCACGGCAGGAAGTGCCTTGGTCCAGCTCTGAGAGCCGTTGAAAGGCTGACCCGTTCCCTGTTGCACCAGCGAATCAAACGAACGGTCAAAGTATGAATACTTGAGACCAGGGGTCAGCGTCCAGTTATCCCGGATTTTCCATTCATACTGGATATAGGGCTGGATGGTGGTCAGGGTATCGGTCATCAGACGGTCGATGTAGGCCAGACTGCCTGACGTGGCGTAAACCTGGTTTCCGCTATTGGGCGCACCATTCAGGGTCATGTCTGTTTCTATTTGAGAACGGTTGTTGCTCTGAACGTCTATCCAGGTACCGTAGTCCAGTTTTCCGGGACCTAAAATTTGCGACATGCGCAGCAGGTCACCCACGGAACGGTAATTCATGGACATGATCTGTCCGGGCACATCATTCGGGTAAGCCGTACCGCCCACCACCGTGCCAGTTACAGCCAGCCCCGGTGTACCGGGTGCATTTCCGGTGGCCAGGTTGGTGCCATAACCGGGCTGCAGGCCATTGGTCCCCGGATCATGGTAATAAGCATAGGTGTACAGCTTGTTATCCACCTCAATATTGTCCAGATGGGTCTTGAGGCCGATATATTCGAAGTCGCTCGTGATGTTGTCGTAGTTGTAGCCATAATAATTCTGGCTCTGCGGGTTCGAGGACAGCGAATAGTTCTTGCCATACTGGGACATTTGCTGCAGTGAAGCACCATAAGGAATGTTCTGCTCCAGCTTGTTGCCCATGGCCACAAACGTCAGCGTGGTGTCATCGCCCACTGTCTTTTCAAACTTCATGAAAAGGTTCTGGCGTTTCTGGGCGCTGTCGGTCAGGTATCCGTCAGTGGAAAAGTCCTTGTAGCTCAGGTAAAGGCGTGCATCCCCGTAATTTGGCATGTTGCCCGTATTGAACTGAGTACCCAGCAATCTGGAATTCCAGCTCCCGAAACTGCTGAACACGTCGGTCTGCGTAGTGGCCAAGGGATCCTTGGACTTGACGGCGATGGTGCCACCAAAAGTGGAATAACCGATATTGCTGGCGTCTCCCGGGCCCATGTCAACTGCAATGCCACCCAGATCCTGAGCCATGAAATAGGAAGTGGAATGGTGCGTGAAGTCATTGGAATCCCCCCAGGGAATGCCATCAAACGTCACGTTGTACTGACCATCCTGAAAGCCACGCATCGTCAGACTTTGTGTTTCCATCATGCCAGGACCGTTGGGATCCACGCTGACAACGCTGGGAAGTATGGAAATGATGTCGGTGTAGTTGGAGCCTGCACTGGCGTTCTGCTGAATGTACTGCTGGCCCACATTGAACACCGGTTCCGTGGAATCCACCGAAGTGCCGGAAGGGGACTCATAGGTAGCCGATCCCTTTCCCGTAACCGAAGCAGAGGCATTTCCGGAACTTCCGCTGGTGCTGGCTGTTCCAAGGTCGTAGGACGGATCAGCCGCATGAACCGCAGAAGCACTGCTCATCAACGCAAGGAAAGCAACAACCGCACGGTACGAAGCCCGTACGGCAAACCTGTTTTGTCCCACTTGAAACCCCCCTATATGAGTAATTACTGATTTCTGTGTGGGATTGTTACAAGCGTCTCTTACAATTTCATGAAAGGGAAAATGAAATTTATGTTACACAGCGGAAGCGCCATGAACAGGTGGTGCCCGTCCCTTCAGATCAGGAGGGACTGGGCTCCAGAATGCGGTCTGCGAAAGCCAGCGCCTGATGCAGGGTGGAAAATATGTGATCGGTCCCGATATAGTCCGCAATTCCCTGGCGCAACAGGTCATCATTGAGATAACGGTTGACGCGGGCAAAAATCATCTCGACCTGTTCTTTTTTCAATTGTTCACACAGGTCACGGACCGTGCACGAAGCTGAATAATCCATATCCGTAATGGCTGCTGCATCCACCACAAAAACGCGAACGTGATCAGTGGCCTGCTGGATCAAACCCCGGACTTCTGCTGCAAAAAAATGATCATTGGCATAGTACAGGTCAGCCCCATACCGATAGACGATCAGCCCCGGCTTCATTTCAATGTGCGACGCTCCCATGACTGGCTGCCAGGGGCCGTCCACCCCCGGAGAAAGGACCATGGTACGTGGCTGGTAGCTATGCCTGACATGTTGCAAAAGCGAAAGTGCAATCGCCAGGAGAATGCCCTGTTCAACTCCAAGTAATACCACGGAGCCTGCTGTGACGAGCGCCAGGATGTATTCATCCCGACTGGACTGCCTGATGGCTTTCAGGCGCTTCCGGTCGATCA
>JAJZEL010000057.1 GCA_021828575.1 Pseudomonadota bacterium | reverse complement strand
CGTCCGTCACCCAAGAAGCACCGCATGGTGCTGGGAGAAATGGAAGTGACCTATGCCGTGGTCAGACGTGCGAAACGTCGCAGCATTGGCCTTCAGGTAGACCATGGGGGACTGACCGTGGCGATCCCTCCGTGGGTCACCCTGGGCGCCGTGGAACAAGCCATTCGTGATCAATGGCCATGGATCGAAAACAAGTTGCGTCAATGGAAAAACCACCCTGTCCTGCCCCCACCCCAATTTCATGACGGGGAATCGTTGCCCTGGCTGGGCGGCTGGAGAACCTTGCGATTCGTGTCTGTCCAGATGTCCCTTCTTCCCGAACCAGGAGAAGTGATTGAAGTGGATCCCCGCCTGGGGGCTGCCAGACATCTCGTTCAGGATTGGTACCGTGCACAGGCGCTGCCCATCCTGCTGTCCCGTGTCAGGATTTTTGCGGAGCGGATGGGGGTACCCCTTCCCCGGGTCCGTTTGTCAGATGCTCGTGGTCGATGGGGAAGTTGCAACGAAAAGGGCGAGATACGCCTCAACTGGCGGTTGGTCAAAGCTTCCATGGCCGAAATTGATTACGTAGTGGCCCACGAAATGGCACACCTCCGGCATTTCAATCACGGCCGGGAGTTTTGGGCGCTGGTGGCGGAAATCTATCCGGAGCATGAAACAGCCAGCCAGCTCCTGAACAGGAACGACCCCCTTTACCGTCAGTTCTGAAAACCCGCTAGTGCTTGCCCAGTGCCTGTTCCAGGTCATCCCTGGGAATCACGCCGGGCACCATTTCCCCATCGGCAAAAATCAGTGTTGGGGTCCCGTCGATCCTATAACGGGCTGCCAGGTTCTGGATGTCCTGTAATGAGTCATGACATTCCTGTTTCTTGGGCATGACCTTGTGCAGCAGATAATCGTCCCAGGCCTTTTGCCGGTCCGGAGCACACCAGATCCAGTGAGCCCGCTGTGGCGCGTCAGGATGCAGTGAGCCAATGGGAAAAATGAAAGTGTAAATAGTCACATCCGTGATGCTTTCAAGTTCCTGTTCGAGTTTCCTGCAAAAAGGACAGTCTGGATCCGAAAAAACAACCAATTGACGTTTTCCGTTTCCCTTGACCTTCTTCATGGCCAGATCGAGAGGCAAGTCGGTAATATGAACGGCACCCAGCACTTTCATGCGTGCCTGGGTCAGGTTCTGCAAGGTGCGTGCATCCAGAATGTCCCCGGCAAACAGGAAATTCACGTTTTCGTCCGTATACAGGATCTGTCGGTCGTCCGTGTACAACTCATACAGATTGAGCGCATTGGCTGCTGTGACGCTTTTCACGTGAGGAGCCAGTCGGGGCACCTTGGCCTCCAAAAGCTGGCGTACGTGCGATGCATCTGCCCAAGCAGCTGGCAACATGAAACCCAGCCATCCGGCTGCGAGAACACGCAGACAAAACCTTTTCACTTTATTCTCCATCATGACCATCCCGTTCCCGCGTCATATCCAGCCGCATGGTCTGCCAGACGTTTTTTCATCCAGGTCCATTTCTCCAGATGGTTGAGGCCCTGATTTCGCCATTGCACCCAGGATTCCGGACAATCCACTCCAAAAAGACGAAACAGTCCGTCCGTCACCCCCTGCATCATCAGGACCGAGCCCTTCCTGGAACGCTCGTAACGACGCAGCAACCCAAGATCACCACAATCCGGTCCCGGCTTTCTGCTGGCCAGTATCCCAGCCAGGCAATGAGCATCCTGGAGTCCGAGGTTGAGACCCTGTCCTGCCATGGGATGAACACCATGGGCCGCATCGCCCACCAGGGCAAAACGCTCCAGAACCCAACGGTCCACCCAAGCCTTCTTGAGGTCAAAGCCTGCTGGCACCGACACTTCTTCCAAATCGCCCACCTCACCTTCAGTCACATCTCGAATGGCACTGGTCCGTTCTTCGGGCGACATGGACAGCAATTCCCTGGCGTGCTCTTCCGTTGCAGACCATACCAGGGACAGATGGTTCCGCGACATGGGCAACAGGGCCAGGACCTCACCTGGCAGAAACCATTGCCGAGCTGCGCCTCCGTGGGGCCCGGCAGAAGCATAATTGGCCACCACAGCCGTTTGATGGTAATCGTGAAATTGTGCCTCTAGCCCCATTCTCGCCCTGAGCGGAGACTGAAAACCATCTGCCGCCACCAGCAACCTGGCATTGAGCACGCCCCCATGATCCAGGTGAATTTCCTGCCGGTCCCTGAAATATTTCACATCAGTAATGGACACAGGGGCTTCCACCAGGTCAGGGCTCGATGCATGCACCTGATCCATGAGGCCCTGCAACAACAGACCGGCCTCCACGATATGACCCAGCGATTTTCCGGGCTCAGCGTCAAAATGCAAGCGACCATCACGGTCGCCCATGATGTCCATGCGTTCAATGGCCTGAATTCGCTGCCTGTCCATGCGGGTCCACCCTCCCACACTGTCCAGAAATGACTGGCTGGTCTCGCTGATGGCATAAATGCGCTGGTCAAATCCCCGGGGGGGAATGAACGGTTCCATGGCACGATGATCCAGTACGCGGACACGATGCCCTGACCGATGCAACGCAAGACCCAGTGCCACGCCCGTAATGCCTGCCCCCACCACCACCACATCAAGATCCTGCCTGCGCACGCCCCTCACCTCCCCCCTGAAAACCCGGACATCATGACACGTGACAGAATCCGGCGCGTGCCTGGCAACAGGTTCATGGCCATCAAGGCTTTGCCTCGAACCATCGGCAGCACGGGCCAGTCATTCGAAAAACCTTTCACCAGAGCATGGGTCATGCCGATCCCCATCCGTCTGTCCATGAATCGCTGTTTTTCATAGTGCTGCAGAAGCTGCGGCACGTTTCCCTCCGCCTCCAGCAGCCGTTCCTTCTGTGCCAGCACCCGGCACAAGGTATCGGCATCCCGCAACCCCAGGTTGAAGCCTTGTCCCGCTACAGGGTGCATGGTTTGTGCAGCGTTGCCAATGCACACAGAGTGCCCCTGCACGATCCGGTCGGTCACCCTGAGCAAGAGGGGAAACCAGCTGCGTGCTTCCACCTTCAGGAATTGCCCGGCCCTGTCACCAAAATAATCCTGCAACTCCCGCAAGAACAAGGCTTCAGGCAACGCCTCCAGCCGTTCCACATCGGACCGGCGTCCTGTCCACACCAGGGCGTAATGATGTTCAAAAGGCAGCAATGCCACAGGACCGGCAGGAGTAAAA
>JAJZEL010000073.1 GCA_021828575.1 Pseudomonadota bacterium | reverse complement strand
GTGTGCCCGATCCGACGCCTGATCTTCCACGGCCGGGTTCCACCAGGGATCCATGTGGATCACGTAATCTGCTGCCGTCAGGTTGAGTCCGACGCCTCCTGCCTTGAGACTGATGAGGAAAATCTCCCCCTCCCCCTCCTGAAAGGCCCTGACCCGGCGGACCCGCTCGGTTGCAGGGGTTGCCCCATCCAGATAAAGACAGGATACACCGCGCTCGTCAAGCGTTTCCCTGATAATTTCCAGGTAGTCCACAAACTGGCTGAAAACAAGTGCCCTGTGCCCACTCTCCCTGAGTTCATCGACGATTTCCATCAACGCATTCAGCTTGCTCGAGCTCCAGGATTCATTGGGCAGAATCAAAGCGCCATGGCAACAGGCGCGACGCAGTTTCATGATGCCTGCCAGTACCCTGATCCTGTTGGGATGCTCGTCATCAGTACCACGTACATTGTCCAGTGCCTCCAGGCGAACGGCTTCGTACATGGCCCGCTCCTGTTCGCTCAGGTCCAGCGTCAGCGTGACTTCGGTACGTGGCGGCAATTCCTCCAGCACCTGTGATTTTGTACGCCTCAGGACAAAAGGTTGTATGAGACGTCGGAGACGATCACGTGCCTCGGCATCATTGAATTTTTCCACGGGAATGGAAAACCGTTCCGTAAAGGAATCCAGTGACCCGAGAAGTCCTGGGTTGATAAACCGGAACAGGTTCCACAATTCACCCAGATGATTTTCAATGGGCGTGCCGGTGGTGATCAGCCTGAATTTGGCTTTCAGGCGCATGGCTGCCTGTGATCGCTTTGTACCTGCATTCTTGATGGCCTGGGCTTCATCCAGAACAACTGTGGCCCATTCTTTTTCAGCCACGGAAAGTGTTTCCTGCTGAAACAGGGTGTAACTCATGACATAGAGATCACCCGGGCCTGCCTGGGAGAAATCACGGTCTTTCTGCCCATTGGACAACCAGATCACGTTCAGTGACGGGGCAAACCGTTGAGCCTCCGCTTCCCAGTTACCACATACGGATGTGGGTGCAATGACCAGGGCAGGACCCTGGTCAGCCCGATACAAAAGCAGCGCCAATGTCTGGAGTGTTTTCCCCAGACCCATGTCATCGGCCAGGCAGGCTCCGGCGCCTGCTCGGGCATGTCTGGCCAGCCAGGTAAAACCTGCGCGCTGGTAATCCCGCAATTCGGCATTCAACCCCGAAGGAAGATCAGGTACCCAGGACGACAGTGCCTCGTGCTGATCCAGCAGGTTGCGCCATCCCGTATCAGCAACCACGGCAGCCTGGTGTTGCGTCTCTTCCACCAGTTGTGACAATCTGGGAGCAGCCAGGCGATGCACTCTGAACAGCTCGGAATTCTCTTCGCCAAGAGCGCGCAGTTCCCTCACTCTGCCCAACAACTGATCGCTGAGGGTCAGGTACTGCCCTTCCTTCAATGGCACAAAACGGGTTCCGGGAATTGCAACCGCTTCCAGCAACGTTCTGATGCCAATCACTTCATGTTCGTTGACCCGGACCTGTCCTGACACTTCAAGCCAGTCACCACGAGAATCGACCTGCAGAGTCAGATGGGATAAATCCATTTCACCAGCCACTTTGATCGACTCGCCCTCCGGCCATCGCAAGCGCAACTCGCCCTCATATTCCTTGAGGGTCATCAGTAATTCGCAGGCCATCACCGGAGTGTGGCTATGACCGTGGTAGTCGTGATCTGAGCTTCTGAGCCAGGGCAGGCATTTTTCAAACACCTGATCCGCTGTTTTTCTTTCCAGATCAAGATCACGAAGAACGGCTGCCTGGCTCCCGCCTTCTTCCCTGCCCTCATGGACAATGCATTCAGAACCTGCTCCTGGAGAAAAAGGCAAGCCACCTTCCCCTTCGGGATACACTACCAATTCCATCTGTAACCCCGTAGGAGAGGGTGACAACAGGGCATACAGATGGGGGTCGGCTTCAGAGGTGACCAGATTGCCGCCCCCAATATCAGAACGTACTGGCAGACGCAATGAAAGGCCGCTCATGGCAGCCCTGAGGCGTTCTTCAGCACTTTTAGGGAAAGTTTGCACCTCCCTTCCCATTACCCTGAGAAGCTTGTCGTGCTGGGCAGTCACTTCATACAGGCGCAACCTGAACCGACTTTCCCTGACCAGAAAAACTTTTTGCTCTTCCGGAATTCTGGGGGCCAGCATCAATGAAATCTGGTGGTGCTCTCGCTTCACAATGATTTCCGGTTCCCCTCGCACCAATTGAACCGGTCGTTCCTGGTCCTGTGCCCAGAACAACAGGGGATGTCCAATCAAGGCCACCAGTGCCGCAGTATTTTCCACACGTTTTTCATTGCTTTTGGGTGTGGCATTGCCCTGTCTGATCAGGGCAATGACATTTCGGTCCTGATCACTCAGTCCTTCCAGTTCTTGCTGAGAGGTCAACAGCCGGTTCAGGGTGACGGTGCGTGCCGTCCCCCAGGCCTGCCCGGGAGAGCGGCGCTGTTCCCGTGCTTCAATCAGGCATTGTCCGCTCTGGGCATCAAATGTCAGATGCCAGATCAGGCGCGCTCCTTTTGGAGGCTGCGTGATGCTGGAAAACTCGCCGGACAGGCGATCCAAGGCGCCCAGTGTCCTTTCCCAGAGAGGCTGTCGACGTACGGCCTGGATCAAGGAGCGGGTGCCCATTTCATAATGGAACCTTTCGGCTTTTTCCGATGCGCTGGGAGAATCCATCTGTCCCAGGAGTTCGCAGGTTTCGGCTGCAATCCAGCGGTAACCACGCAATTCGGCTTTCTGGGCAATCTCCTTCAGGCGCTCACGATTGATGTGATCACTCGACCCATCCACCCACCAGCAGGCCATGGCCTTGAACAGGGCACCCAGGGCTTCCTTTTCCGCCACATCGGCACGTTCATCACCGTCAGGGCTTTCCACGGACTGGATGGCTCTGGCCACATGTCCGAGGCAGGCATAAACAGAAAGCAGGGAAGAGCCACCTTTCATCACGGCAGCAATGTGCCCGGATGCCTTTTCCAACTTTTTGGGATCGCCATTGGATATCAGGGAGATGACATAAGCCACCCCCCCCAGTCCGGCCATCCCGGATTTTCGGAGGTCCTGCGTACGCTTGCCATCCTTGAGATAAGCTTCAAAAAGCTTGAGCCCCTCATCCAACTGGCCCCGCAGCACATGCACCAGTCCACTTACCGGGTGAATCATGTGTGCCGATTTGCCACGACCCAGCTGTAAAGCTTCA
>JAJZEL010000142.1:4528-13645 GCA_021828575.1 Pseudomonadota bacterium | reverse complement strand
AAATATGGCATTGTTCGGGGTGGTCTTCTGGCAGTTACCCGTCTTTGTCGTTGTCACCCCTGGCACCCCGGGGGATTTGATCCCGTTCCCTGAGAAAACCCCATGACTAAGCAACGTCTTGTCCCCTTGATGGTCTTTATTGCCTCATCCCTCATGCTGTGGGAAACCTGGCAGTCAGATCATGCACCTGCACAACCGGCTATGTCGGCCACGGCAGCTCCACTGGCAGGACAGACCTCTTCTCTGCCACAGCCCGTATCCCAGGATTCGGGTACCGTTCCTCCTGCACCGGCCGCACAGACTCCCGAATCTGCAGAGTTGCGCCACGGAACCAGCGTAAAAGTACAAACGGATCTGGTGGAGGCAGATATTGACACCGCCGGTGGAGACATCAGGAGCCTCCGGCTTCTGAAGCAGCTGGATGCCGACGACAAGCCGGTTCAATTGCTTGAAGACAAGGGTGCCCTGATTTATGTGGTGCAGTCCGGTTTGCTGGGCACGGGCTTGCCTAACCACACGAGCCCTTTCGTTCCCGATGTGCCTCAGGCCAGTTTGGCACCCGGCCAGGACAACCTGGATATCAGTTTGCGTGCCACGATCCCCGGAGTGGCCGAAGTGGTTAAAACTTATCATTTCAGCAGAAACAGCTATCTGGTGACCATGGACACCACTGTGCGCAACCTGGGAAGTACCCCCATATCTCCAGAAGCCTATTACCAGTTTTTGCGCTCTTCCCAGGTTCCTACGGGAGACCCAAGGTTTGTGAGCACCTACACTGGGCCAGCGGTTTATACCAACGACACCAAATTTCAGAAGGTGGCCTTTAAAGACATCGACAAAGGCAAGCAGGATTATCCTGTAACGGCAAACAATGGCTGGATTGCCATGCTTCAGCATTATTTTGTCGCGGCTTGGTTACCCCAGCAAGGAATGAAGCGGGAGTTTTTTACCCGAAAGGTGGGTAATGACCTTTACACTGCAGGTGTGATCCTTCCCATGCAAGCCATTGCACCAGGTGCGTCAGTCACCCAGGCCGTTCCCCTTTATCTGGGTCCCCAGGAAGGAACCAAACTCAAATCATTGGCCCCAGGTCTTGACCTGACCATCGATTATGGTCGCCTCACTCTCATCGCCGTTCCCCTGTTTTCTGTGCTGTCATGGATCCATGGCTGGGTCGGTAATTGGGGGGTTGCCATCATTCTGTTGACTGTATTGATCAAGGCCATCTTTTTCCCGCTTTCTGCCGCCAGTTACAAATCCATGGCGAAGATGCGCCTGTTGCAACCCAAGCTGACGAAAATCAAGGAGCAATACGGCGACGACAAGGCTCGGTATAACCAGGCCATGATGGAGTTGTACAAGAATGAAAAGGTCAATCCTCTGGGTGGGTGCCTGCCCATGATCGTGCAGATCCCCGTGTTTATTTCCCTGTATTGGGTGCTTCTGGGCGCAGTCGAGTTGCGGCATGCTCCCTTTTTCGGGTGGATTCATGACCTGTCGGCGCAAGATCCGTATTACATCCTGCCCGTCCTAATGACCGCATCCATGATTCTGCAGCAACGGATGAGTCCTAAACCGGCTGACCCGGTTCAGGCAAAAGTCATGATGGCCATGCCCCTTGCTTTCAGTGTCATGTTCCTGTTTTTCCCTTCTGGGTTGGTGTTGTACTGGGTAGTGAACAACCTGTTGTCTATTGCCCAGCAATGGCAGATCACTCGCATGATAGGTGATGGAAAACGTTGAGCCCATTGTTGCCATTGCAACCGCCCAAGGCCATGCCGGCATAGGTGTTCTTCGCCTTTCCGGAAGTCGGTTGGATCGTTTTTTCCAGGGATTGCTAGGTCACCAGCCATCCCCCACCCCCCGGGAAGCGGCTTTCCGGCGTTTTCTGGACAGGGATGGAAGCGCTCTGGATGAGGGCATCATGCTTTATTTTCCAGGCCCAGCCTCTTTCACTGGAGAGGATGTCCTGGAACTTCAGGCCCATGGTGGACCGGCTGTCCTTCAACTTCTTCTTTCCCGCTGCCAGGAACTGGGGGCACGATTGGCCCAGCCTGGCGAATTTACCCGCAGGGCTTTTCTCAACGGAAAACTGGATCTGGCTCAGGCAGAAGCTGTGGCAGATCTAATTGCCGCAGAAAGCAGCGCAGCTGCCAGGGGGGCCCTGCGGTCTTTGAATGGGGCTTTTTCGGAGCGGGTGAATCTTCTGGTGGGCGACCTGGTAAACCTGCGGCTTCACGTGGAAGGCAGTATCGACTTTTCTGATGAAGACCTGGATTTTCTTTCAGATTTTCCGCTTGAGGGCCGCTTAAAGGCATTACTGATCACTCTGGATACCCTTTCTGCTTCTACCCGGCAGGGCCTGTTGCTGGGTAGTGGGTGTCACGTAGTGCTGGTGGGGGCTCCGAATGTGGGCAAGTCCAGTCTTCTCAATGCGCTTGCAGAAGATGATCTGGCTTTGGTGACAGATGTGCCGGGGACAACGCGCGACACCATACGGACTCGGCTGATCATTCAGGGTGTTCCCTTTCATGTTGTGGATACGGCGGGCATTCGTGAGACAGCGGATGCATTGGAACAGGCTGGAATTGAGCGCACCTGGCAGACTATTGGCAAGTCTGACCTTGCCCTAGTGGTGGCCGACGCTCGTGACGGACTCACCAGGGAAGATCTTGCGCTTCTGGAGCGCCTTCCTTCTAATCTTCCCCGCCATGTGGTGTTCAACAAGGCGGACCTCTTGGACGAGGCCCGGGATAGAGCAGAGCAGCGGCTGGTCTCGGCCAGAACGGGGCAGGGGCTTCAGGAGTTGAAGGAGGGTTTGCTGGAGTGGGTGGGTTGGAAACCACAGGCAGAACCCCTGTTTGTTGCCAGACAGCGGCATCTCGAGGCGCTACAGGATGCCGGACGCCATATGGGATCAGCGTTACAGCACAAGGACCACATTGAGTTTCTTGCTGAGGATTTGCGGCTTGCCCAGGAAGCCTTGAGCCGTATTACGGGCGAGTTTTCGTCTGACGACCTGTTGGGGGAGATTTTTTCCCGTTTTTGCATCGGTAAGTAACCCATGGTTTCACGTGAAACCATGGCATTATCCGACTGAAAAAGAAGCGTGTTTCACGTGAAACATGCCCGGATTCCTTGGCCCTTTGCGGCCACTCGGGTATCATACGTCTCCCTTTGGCTGGTGGTTGATCGAGCCCATGAAGTTTCCTGAAAGATACGACGTTATTGTGGTGGGTGGTGGTCACGCCGGCACGGAAGCTGCCCTTGCATCGGCCCGTTCCGGTGCTCAAACGTTGTTACTCACTCACAATCTGGATACCTTGGGACAAATGTCCTGCAATCCTTCCATTGGAGGGATAGGAAAAGGCCATCTCGTGAAGGAAGTAGACGCCTTGGGAGGCGCCATGGCCTTGGCGGCAGATCATGCCGGCATCCAATTTCGCATCTTGAATGCTCGCAAAGGCCCTGCTGTCCGGGCTACGCGTGCGCAGGCAGATCGTGTGCTATACCGACAGTTTATTCGTAGTACCCTGGAAAATCAGCCTAGGCTTACCCTGTTTCAACAGGCGGTGAATGACCTGCTCATCCGGGGCGGGAAAGTGGCTGGGGTGGTTACTCAACTGGGGGTGGCCATAGAGGCTCCTGTGGTTGTATTGACCGCTGGAACGTTTTTGGCAGGACGCATTCATGTGGGGCTTGAACAAAGTCAGGGGGGGCGTTCAGGTGACCCTCCCTCTGTAGATCTTGCCTTGCGTCTCAGGGAGTTGTCCCTTCCTGCCGGGCGTCTTAAAACGGGGACGCCACCCCGTCTGGATGGCCGGTCTATCGATTATTCACGGCTGCAGCCGCAGCCCGGTGATGAGCCTGTTCCCGTGTTTTCATTCATGGGGAAGAGGGACTGGCATCCAAGGCAGGTGCCTTGCTGGATTACCCATACCACAGAGCAGACTCACGACATTATTCGGAGTGGACTTGATCGTTCACCGCTTTTCACCGGGGTCATCGAAGGCGTTGGACCCCGGTACTGTCCTTCCATTGAAGATAAAATTCATCGTTTTGGGGAGCGATCTTCGCACCAGATATTTCTGGAACCCGAAGGACTCGGTACCCACGAGGTTTATCCCAACGGGATTTCCACCAGCCTGCCTTTTGATGTGCAGTGGGCTCTTGTGCGATCAATTCCCGGTTTGGAAAATGCTCACCTGATCCGTCCTGGATACGCCATAGAGTACGATTACTATGATCCACGCGGATTGAAGGCGTCACTGGAAACCCGCGCCGTTCCGGGTCTTTTCCTCGCAGGGCAGATCAACGGGACAACAGGCTACGAAGAAGCCGCAGCCCAAGGTCTGTTGGCGGGAATCAATGCATCGCGCCAGGCACGAGGGCTGGATGCTTGGTGGCCCACACGTGATCAGGCTTACCTTGGGGTTCTGGTGGACGATCTGGTCACCCGGGGGGTGACGGAACCTTATCGCATGTTCACAAGTCGTGCCGAGTACCGACTCCAGTTGAGGGAAGACAATGCCGATCTTCGTTTGACAGAAAAAGGGCGAGAGCTGGGTCTCGTGACGGATGAAAGATGGCAGGCTTTTGAAAAGAAAAGGGAAAGCATTGAGCGGGAAATTCAGCGGTTGCGTATCACTTGGCTCAGGACAGCGCAGGTCGATCAGGTGGCTACCCAGAGCTTGCTGGGTCAGCTGCTGGATCGTGACCAACCTCTAGCCGAGCTTTTGCGACGCCCTGAGGTTACTTACGCTGCGCTGATGACGCTTTCCGGAGTGGCCTTGGCAGAGGTGACGTTACCGGAAGACGTGACCCGGCAGGTGGAAGTCCAGGTAAAGTATGAGGGATACATTGCTAGGCAGCAGGATGAAGTGGAGCGTCATCGGGCTCAGGATCACCTCCTGATTCCCGATGAACTTGATTACCGGAAGGTGAAGGGTCTTTCGAAGGAGGTGGAGCAATTGCTGCTGCGACACCGGCCCCAGACCGTGGGCCTCGCCAGTCGCATTCCCGGAGTTACACCAGCAGCCATCAGCCTTCTCCTTGTTTATCTGAAACGTGATCAGGGCAAGGATTCATCGAAATCATCAGCAGAAACCAACGAGAGAAAAACGGGATGATGTTATCTGCCCTGGCGAGGCACGCAGCAACCATCGGGGTTTTACTGGACGATGCGGCTGTTGAAAGACTGGAACGCTACCTTTCATTGCTGGAAAAATGGAATGCCGTCATCAATTTGACCGCTATCCGGGATCGGGAACGCATGATCCCTCTTCATTTACTTGACAGTTTCACAGTGGTTCCCTGTTTGGGACGTCACCACAGGTTGCTGGACGTGGGAAGCGGAGCGGGGATTCCTGGGATTCCGCTGGCCATTGTCTGCCCGCACCTTGAAGTGACCTTGCTGGAACCCAATCAGAAGAAGGCTGCGTTTTTGAGGCAGGCCAGGCTTGAACTGGAGCTGGATCGTGTCCATGTGGTGGCCGAGAGGGTGGAGCGCTGGGAAACGGTAGAAAGATTCGACATCATCATTTCGAGAGCATTTTCCGATTTGCCCGATTTTTTGATGGGTGCGCGCTCCCTATTGGAAGAAGGGGGGGAGATGATCGCCATGAAAGGAGGAGTGCCGTTTGAAGAGATTCAACGGTTGCCGGAAGAAATCAACACGCGAGTTCTCCCTGTCAGTGTTCCGGAACTTGAAGCAGAACGTCATCTGGTTCTTATGGAGATGGTTAGAAAATGACCGCCAGGATTCTTGCTGTTACCAACCAGAAAGGGGGCGTGGGCAAAACTACCTCCGTGGTCAACATTGCTGCCAGTCTGGTGGATCTGGGAAAGCGTGCCCTGCTGGTGGATCTGGATCCTCAGGGCAATGCCACCACGGGAAGCGGCATCGACAAAACAAAGCTTCGCTATTCCGTGTATCACTTGCTGCTCGAACAGGCCACACTGCCAGAAGTGACGGTGCCCTCTCCCACGGGGGGTTACCAAGTGCTGCCGGCCAACCGGGAACTGGCGGGGGCCGAGGTTGAGCTTGTGGACGGGGAGCGTCGGGAATATCGGCTTCGTCAGGCCCTTGAAAAGGTATCGGAGGATTATGACGTGGTGCTCATCGATTGCCCGCCCGCTCTAAATCTTTTAACTATCAACGGGTTAGCTGCTGCTTGGCGAGTCCTGATCCCCATGCAGTGCGAGTACTACGCCCTGGAAGGTCTTTCAGACCTGGTTCAGACCATCAGGAGGGTCAGGGGAAACCTCAACCCAAAGCTGGAGATAGAAGGGCTGGTGAGAACCATGGTAGACCCCCGCAATGCCCTGTCTCTCCAAGTATCTGCCCAGCTTGAACAGCATTTTGGTGCCAAGGTGTACGGAACGCCCATCCCGCGCAACGTGCGGCTTGCTGAGGCTCCCAGCCACGGACAGCCCGTCTTGCGTTATGACGCGTCATCCAAGGGCGCGCAGGCCTACCTGCAGCTGACCCGGGAAATGCTGGCCCGGTTCGGGACATCCACTGTCGCATAATTTAAGGAGAACGCATTGGCCAAGCTGAAGGGACTTGGAAGAGGGCTTGACGCCTTGTTGGGGGAAGACACGGTTTCTTCTGCAGAAGAACCGCGGGTTTTGCCGATCCACCTGCTTCAACCGGGGAAGTATCAACCCAGAACCCGCATGGACGAAGCTTCGCTGGACGAATTGAGCCAATCCATCCGGGCCCACGGACTACTGCAGCCTATTCTTGTTCGCCGTCTCGACGAGAAACGCTACGAAATCATAGCCGGGGAACGCCGTTGGCGGGCTGCCCAGAGGGCTGGGCTCAACGAAGTGCCTGTCCACGTGCGCAGTATTCCGGACGAGTCCGTTCTGGCTGTCGCGTTGATCGAGAATATCCAGCGTGAAAACCTGAATCCCCTGGAAGAGGCCATAGGGCTGGATCGCCTGATACGGGAATTCGGCCTGACACATGAAAGCGCGGCGGCTTCCGTTGGCAAGTCGCGCAGCGCGGTGACTAACCTTTTGAGGCTTCTTAACCTGACGGACAGCGTGCGTTTGCTCCTGATGGATGGACACATCGAGATGGGCCATGCGCGAGCCCTGTTGGCCCTGCCGGTCGATGGCCAGAAGAAGCTGGGTGCTCTGGTGGCGAGCAAGGAGTGGTCCGTCCGGGAAACGGAAAGAAAGGTCCAACAAATGCTGGCAGACCAGAAAAAACCGTCAGCATTGGCACGAAAAGCCAAGGGGCGGGATGTGCAAGTGCTCGAGAACGAACTGTCAGATCATCTGGGAGCGCAGGTCACCCTGAAGGAAAGTCGGGGCGGAAATGGTGTGCTGTCCATTCGCTACCACAGCTTGGACCAGCTGGAAGGCGTGCTGCGCCTGTTGCGGAGCTGAACCCGGTGATGTTGGCACAGCATTTGTCGGACGTGATGACTGGGGTGCGCCCATTCCTGCAGGCTTCAGACTATGAGGTGCCCGTGGATGCCGTATCGGCATTTGCCATTCAGGCCGACCTCCTGAAGCGGCTTGCTCAACCGGTGGGAGCGTGGAAGGTGGGCTTGGCGCCTGAACCAGGAAAGATCTGGGCATCGCCCGTTCCTGCAGCATGGGTTTTTGACGGGCCCGTCACCCTGCCGCGGGGAGCCTTCGGAGTTTGCGGTCTGGAGCTTGAGCTGGCATTCTGCTTTGATAGGGATTTTGAAGATTCGAGTCTGCCGGTGGATGACGCGGAAATTCTCTCTGCCCTGAAATGGGTGGCTCCCGCCATCGAGGTGGTATCCAGTCGCTATCAGAACTGGCCAGACTTGGACGAGCGCTACAAGCTGGCTGATTTCCTGAACAATGGAGCCCTGATCGTGGGACGGAAGAGCCCGATTGCTGCTCTGCGCGAAGTGGGCTCTCCCGTCTTGTCGTTGTGGGTGAACCAAAGGTCTTGTGCCAAGACCCCCTCCGGCAACCCTGCGGGTGATCCGCGCACGCTTCTTGCGCCGTTGGTTCGCCAGAGCATCGATCGGGGCATCCCGGTCCGTTCCGGACAGTGGATCACCACCGGCAGTTATTCGGGAATTTGTTTTGCCGAATGGGGCGCCACCCGGGCGCATGCCATGATTGAAGGGCTGGGTGAAGTCGGGATAACACTGGAATGAAGGCGTGCCTTGACGAAGGTGGGAAAACACCCCATAATCCCGGCGTTTTTCAAGTGCCTCTGCGTGATCCGGCATAAAAGTCTGAGAATCATCGCGGTTCAGGTTGTCCTTACCGGGGCGATCTCGTTGCCGTTGATGATGTTTCTTGGAGAAAAATCAGGTGCTTCGGCAGCATTGGGGGGGTCCGTGGGAGTATTTTCGGCTCTGGCCTATGTGGCAAGAAGTACCATGGTCCGCGGCAGGACACCCAGAGACTGGCTACAGGCCCAGTACGCGGGGGAGAGATTCAAGTTTTTGGTGACCGTCATTCTGTTCAGCGCGGTTTTTGCGTTGTACAGGCCCTTGAAGGTACCCGAGTTTTTTTTAACTTACATCGCAACGTTGCTGGCTTACTTCGCGGCGTTACTGATGGACTGAAGAACGGGAATCATGAGCGAAGCCGGCCTTACCAGCAGTGAATACATCCGTCACCACTTGACCAACCTGCAAGTGGGACAGGGTTTCTGGTCGTTGAACCTGGATACACTCATCACCTCCGCCGTGGTCGGTTTCATCGTGTTCGGCTTTCTGGCAGCCGTGGCCCGACGCGCCACCTCCGGCGTTCCTGGCAAAACCCAGGCGGCTGTCGAATTCATCATCGAAATGGTTCAGGGACAGGTCAGGGACTCGTTTCATGGAGAGGCGGGCATGATTGCCCCTCTGGCACTCACCATTTTCGTCTGGGTGTTCGTGCTCAACGCCATCGACCTTTTGCCGGTAGATCTGGTTCCCATGATCATGAGAACCTTTGGTGTCGGGCACTGGAAGGCAGTGCCGACCACAGATCCCAACCACACGTTTGCCATGTCCCTGACCGTGTTTTTCCTGATTTATTTTTATAATTTGAAAGTCAAGGGTCTGGGGGGGTTCCTGCACGAGGCCACCACTGCTCCCTTCGGAGCCAAACTGGCGCCTTTCAACCTTATCT
>JAJZEL010000142.1:0-4518 GCA_021828575.1 Pseudomonadota bacterium | reverse complement strand
CGACTCATCGAGGATCTTGCCAAGCCGGTTTCACTGGCTCTGCGGTTGTTCGGCAACATGTACGCAGGCGAAATGGTGTTCATCCTGATCGCCCTGCTCCCGGTTTACCTGCAGTGGATGCTTGGTGCGCCCTGGGCCATTTTCCACATTCTGATCATCACGTTGCAGGCATTCATTTTCATGATCCTTACCATCATTTATCTCAGCATGGCACATGAGAGCCATTGAGGAGAGGGCCATGAAACACGTTTATCCACCTTGTTTTTAACCTGACTCAAGTCGATTCTTAAGGAGAAATCATGGAACACCTCGCATCCCTGCTCGGCAGCACCGCTATCGCCGTAGCCATTCTGATCGGTTGTGGTGCACTTGGCACCGCCATCGGCTTCGGTATTCTGGGCGGACGCTTCCTGGAAGGGGCCGCACGTCAACCAGAAATGATTCCCACCCTGCAGGTCAAGATGTTCATCGTGGCCGGTTTGTTGGATGCGGTGACCATGATCGGTGTCGGTATCGGCCTGTTCATGCTGTTTGCCAATCCCTTTGTGCCAATGCTCAAGGGCTAAACGGTTCACCGATCACTGGGGAGTCCAGGCATGAATATCAATGCCACCATCATAGGTCAGGCCATCACTTTTGCGATCCTGATCTGGTTCACCATGAAGTTTGTGTGGCCACCCATCGTGGCTGCACTTGAAGAACGTGCCCGCAAGGTCGCGGACGGACTGGCCGCTGCCGAGCAAGCCAGGAAAGATCTGGTTCAGGCCGAACAGCGTTCGGGCGAGGCTCTGGCAGAGGCCAAGGTCAAGGCGGCGGAAATCATTGCTCTTTCAGAAAAGCAGCGCAATGAAATCATTGCGGCTGCACGTGATGAAGCAACAGCAGAAGCCAACCGGGTAAAGGCCCAGGCTCAGGCAGAACTGGCACAGGAAGTTCAGCGTGCCCGCGATGCCCTGCGTGATCAGGTCTCCGATCTTGTGGTTGCCGGAGCAGAAAAAATCCTGCGGCGCGAAATTAATGCCCAGGCCCATTCTGACTTGCTGTCCGCCATCCGGGCTGAGCTCTAAGGCAAATCATGGCCGAAAATACGACGTTGGCGCGACCCTACGCAGAAGCTCTTTTCCGTCTTGCGCTGGAAGAGAAGGCTCTGGCACGTTGGTCAGAAAAATTGCAATGGCTCTCAGCCGTTTCCCAAGATCCGGACATGCAGCGTGTCATGGGCGACCCTCGGGTCAGCCGGGACCAGCTGACGGGCCTGTTTGAATCCGTCAGCCAGAAAGTGCTGGACGACGAAATGCAGCGGCTTCTGGCATTGCTGGTGCATAACCATCGTTTGCCCTTGCTGCCCCATATTGCTGCCCAGTATGAGGCGTTGCGGGAGACCCAGGAAGGGATACTGGAAGCCAGAATCACGTCGCCGTATCCCTTGTCCGATAAGGAGAGGGACAGCCTGGTCCAGGCACTTGAGCATCGTTTTGGCCGCAAGATCCGTGCCGATGTTCACCAGGATGCCGATCTGATCGGCGGGGTCAAGGTGAGCGTCGGGGATGTCATCATTGACAGTTCCGTGCGTGCCCGCATCGGCCAGATGGCCGTAGCACTCAAACGTTAAGCAGGGAGGCCGCATGGGCGGCCCGACCTTCAGGAGAAGAATATGCAGTTGAACCCGTCTGAAATCAGTGAACTCATCAAGGCGAAAATACAGAACCTACCTGTAAGCGCCGAAGCCAGAACCCAGGGCACCATCGTGTCCGTAACCGACGGTATCGTGCGGGTCCACGGATTGACCGATGTCATGCAGGGTGAAATGTTGGAGTTTCCGGGCAACACCTTCGGTCTTGCGCTCAATCTGGAACGAGACTCCGTTGGCGCGGTGATTCTGGGCGAGTACGAACACATCAGTGAAGGCGACACCGTTACCTGCACGGGCCGCATCCTTGAAGTTCCTGTGGGCCCCGAGCTCGTGGGACGAGTGGTCAATGCCCTTGGACAGCCCATAGATGGCAAGGGGCCCATTCCGGCAAAGGAGTCTTCTCCCATCGAGAAAATTGCTCCCGGGGTGATTTGGCGGAAATCCGTCACCCAGCCGGTGCAGACGGGCATCAAATCCATCGATAGCATGGTGCCTGTCGGGCGCGGACAGCGCGAGCTGATCATTGGTGATCGCCAGACGGGCAAGACAGCCGTGGCGGTGGACACGATTATCAATCAGAAAGGCCAGAACATGTTCTGCATCTACGTGGCCATCGGGCAGAAAGCTTCCTCGATTGCCAACGTGGTTCGCAAGCTTGAAGAACATGGAGCCATGGCCTACACCATCGTGGTGGCTGCTACGGCATCCGAATCTGCCGCCATGCAGTTCATTGCGCCTTACGCTGGATGCTCCATGGGGGAATACTTTCGCGATCGCGGCCAGGACGCCCTTATCATTTACGACGATCTGACCAAACAGGCCTGGGCTTACCGTCAGATTTCCCTGCTGTTGCGTCGCCCTCCTGGTCGTGAAGCTTATCCAGGTGACGTGTTTTACCTGCATTCCCGTTTGCTGGAGCGCGCAGCCCGTGTCAACGAAGAGTACGTGGAAAAGTTCACCAGTGGTGCTGTGAAAGACCGAACCGGTTCCCTGACTGCCTTGCCCATCATCGAAACCCAGGCAGGTGACGTAACGGCATTCGTTCCCACGAACGTGATCTCCATTACTGACGGACAGATTTTTCTGGAAACCGACCTGTTCAATGCCGGGATTCGCCCTGCCATCAACGCCGGTATCTCGGTGTCTCGTGTGGGTGGAGCGGCACAAACCAAGGTGATCAAGAAGCTGGGTGGTGGCATTCGTCTGGCGCTCGCACAGTATCGCGAACTGGCCGCATTTGCCCAGTTTGCTTCCGATCTGGATGAAGTGACCCGCAAACAGTTGGAGCGCGGCAAGCTGGTCACGGAACTCATGAAGCAGGCCCAGTACGCCACGTTGTCTGTGGCAGAAATGGCCGTGAGTCTCTATGCCGTGAACAAGGGTCATCTGGATCAGGTAGAAGTGAAGAAGGCTCTGTCCTTTGAACATGGTCTGATTGCCTATCTCAAGACAGCTCACCTGGCGATTCTGCAAAAAATCGACCAGACCTGTGATCTTGACGGGGATACGGAAAAGGCGCTGGAAGCGGCTATTCAGGAATTCAAGAAGACCGGCGTTTACTGATCGTACCCGGGACAATCGGAGCAAAACGATGGCGGGATCAAAAGAAATCCGCATGAAGATCAAGAGCGTGCAAAACACGCGCAAGATCACCAAGGCCATGGAAATGGTGGCGGCCAGCAAGATGCGCAAGGCTCAGGAGCGCATGCGTGCAGCACGTCCATACGGAGAGAAAATCCGTAATGTGGTGGCTCACATGGCCCTGGCCCACCCAGAGTACCAACATCCGTTTCTGGCGCGTCGGGAAACCGTCCGCAATGTGGGTTTGGTGGTGGTGACGTCTGACAAAGGCCTTTGCGGCGGGCTGAACACGAATGTGTTGCGTCAGGTGACGCTGGCTTCCCGTCGTTGGGAGCAGCAGGGTGCAAAGGTCCATGCCGTGGCCATAGGCAACAAGGGGTTGGGTTTCCTGCAACGTGCCGGTTTTCCCGTGGTGGCCCAGGTGATCGGTTTGGGAGATACACCTCACCTCGAAAAGCTGATCGGCCCTCTCAAGACCCTTCTGGACATGTACACCACAGGCGAGGTGGATGCCATCTATCTGGCGTACAACCGTTTCGTCAACACCATGAAACAGGAACCCACACTGGAGCAGCTGACGCCCTTGCCTGGCGAAAGACTCGAGGGCAATGCCCAGGCGTCCTCTCTCGCCTGGGATTATCTGTACGAACCCGATCCCAAGGCCGTGGTGGACCAGTTGATGATTCGCTATGTGGAAGCTCTGCTGTACCAGGCAGTGGCAGAAAACATGGCATCCGAGCAGAGCGCACGGATGGTGGCCATGAAGGCAGCCTCCGACAATGCCAAGAATGTCATCGGGGAATTGCAGCTCGTATATAACAAGTCACGCCAGGCCGCTATCACCAAGGAGTTGTCGGAAATCGTGGGCGGCGCGGCAGCGGTTTAACTCATTCATATCGTTAAATTCAGGGCACTCAAATGAACCAAGGAAAAATTGTCCAATGTATCGGTGCGGTGATCGACGTGGAATTCCCTCGCGATCAGATGCCTGGCATCTATGATGCCCTCGTGATGGATGGTAGCGAGCTGACGCTTGAAGTGCAGCAGCAGCTGGGAGATGGTGTGGTTCGTACCATCGCGCTCGGTTCATCCGACGGCTTGCGTCGTGGCATGGTGGTCAGCAATACGGGCGCTCCCATTTCTGTTCCCGTTGGCCCGAAGACCCTGGGTCGCATCATGGACGTGCTGGGCCGCCCCATTGATGAGGCAGGCCCTGTGGGTGCTGAAAAAACATCTTCCATCCATAGGAAGGCACCTTCCTACGAAGAGCTTTCCCCGAGCCAGGAATTGCTGGAAACCGGGAT
>JAJZEL010000058.1 GCA_021828575.1 Pseudomonadota bacterium | reverse complement strand
GCATGAGCGTGCTGCAAGATATGGATGGAATTCCAGTGGCAGCTTCCCTATCCAGAGGGGTGGAAAACCTTATGCGCTATTGAGTGTTTACCACGAGCATCCCGAAGCCTTCGACAAGGAGGTGACCAACCTCCTGGATGAAATGGCCCGGGACGTTGCCTTTGCCTTGGACAGCTTTGACCGCAACAGGCACCGGGTTGAGGCAGAAGAAGCCCTGATAGCGAGAGAACGTCATTTTCGTGCGTACTTCGAACGCTCCATGGTAGGCATGGCAGCCACCGGACCTGACAAGCGCTGGATTGAAGTCAACGATTCCCTGTGCGACATATCTGGGTACACCCGGACCGAACTGCTTTCCATGACCTGGGAGAACATCACCCATGAGGATGACCTGACGAATAACATGGAATTGTTTCAGCGCGTGCTGCAGGGCGATCTTGAAGAATTTGTTCTGGACAAGCGTTTCATCCGAAAGGATGGCAGCGTGCTGATGGCTCATCTGGCTGCCCGTTCCGTCAGGAATCCTCAGGGAAAGGTGGACTATTTCGTTGTCATCCTCAATGATGTGACGGAAATGAGGAACCAGCAGCGTCAGCTGGAAATCCTCGTACACCATGACCCGCTGACCGGTATTCCCAACCGTTTACTGTTCAACGATCGGCTCGAAATGGCGCTGGCCGTAGCCCACCGCCACGGTACCAAGCTGGCAGTCTGTTTCATGGATCTGGATGGATTCAAGCCCGTCAATGACACTTTTGGTCACGCCGTAGGCGATCTCCTTCTGATCAATGTCGCCAAACGCATGCAAGCCATTTCCCGATCCAGCGACACTGTGGCCAGACTCGGAGGGGACGAGTTTGCCCTGATCCTGGCTGATATCTCGGACAAGCAGGAATGCCTGCAAATGCTGTCCCGGATCATGGAAACCATTGCCCTCCCCTTCAGTCTGGATGGCCGAGAAATTCTCATTTCCACCAGCATAGGCGTCACCCTGTACCCGGACGACCAGGCCGATGGAGAAAACCTGTTGCGCCATGCCGATCAAGCCATGTATCTGGCAAAACAGTCCGGCCGCAATCGGGTGCATTTTTTCGATCCGATCAGCGACCGGGTTGTGCAGACCCGATCGGAAAACCTGTCCCATGTTGAAATGGCTCTAATGCGTCAGGAATTCCTGCTGCACTACCAGCCCAAGGTACACATGCGCTCGGGCAAAGTCATCGGTATGGAAGCCCTGATTCGCTGGCAGCATCCTGAACGCGGGCTGCTTCCGCCAAGCGAGTTTCTTCCCCTGGTGGAAAACAGCACATTCGAAGTGACCCTGTCCCGCTGGGTCATCGAGACGGCCATGGCCCAGTTATGCCTCTGGCAGGCTGCAGGACTGATTCTTGAAGTCAGTATCAATCTCCCGGCGCGCCATTTGCAGCAGGATGACTTTCCTGATTTCATGTCCGACCTCCTGAAAAAATATCTTCCTGTCAGGCCCGAGTGGGTCAATCTTGAAATTCTGGAAACTGCAGCCATTGGCGACATGAATGCCGTCATCCGGAAAATCGAAGCTTGCATGGCCCTCGGATTGCGATTTTCCATCGATGATTTCGGGACCGGATACGCTTCCCTGGCTTATCTCAGAAGACTGCCCGCCGACACCATCAAAATCGACCGATCGTTCGTCATTGACATGCTGCACGATGCCGATGATCTGTCCATCGTCAAAGGGGTGATCGGTCTGGCACGCACCTTCCATAAATCCCTTGTGGCCGAAGGCGTTGAAACAGTGGCCCATGGTGCCCTGCTGCTGGAACTGGGTTGTGAAGCAGGGCAGGGCTATGGCATTGCCAGACCCATGGCGCCTGAGCTTGTGGCAACATGGATAGCCCAGTTCTGCGTACCGGATGTCTGGCGGGAGGCAGGCGCCTACTCACCCGGATGACACCGATCGTGGCCTTGGGGTATCCTTCATGCTGGGTTTTTCCCGACCAAGTGCTTCATTCTATGGGGAGATGGAATGCGTCGCCTGTCGAGGATTCTTTTTCTGCTCTGTCTATGGTCATGCGCTGCACCGCTCATGGCGATCGCAGGAGAGCAGGAGCCTCCCCTCGTGCTGGGTGTTCACCCCTATCTCTCCCCCGGTGAACTGGTAGCCCGCTTCACCCCTCTGGCCCGTTACCTTGCCCATGCCACCGGACGTCAGGTGGAAGTGCGGGTCGGCCGAAGCTATGCCGAGCACATCAACGCGTTGGGCACGGGTCTGATTGATCTGGCATACATGGGCCCTGCCTCATACGTGACCATGACCCGGCAATTTGGTCCAAGACCTCTCCTGGTACGGCAGGTCATCAATCATGACCCGTTGCTCAAGGGCGAAATCGTCGTTCGCCAGAACAGCCCCATCAGGACCCTGGGTGATTTTCAGGGAAAGTGCTTCTATTTTGGTGATGCCAATTCCACCATGAGCCATATCCTTCCGGAACTTACCCTGGCCCGTGCCGGCGTGCCCTTGTCTCGACTTGGCAGTTATCACACCCTCGATGGGCATAACAACATTGCCCTGGGCATCCTGTCCGGTGACTGTGATGGAGGAGCCGTAAAGAGCGAAGTCTATGAAGCCTTCAAACTCCGCGGTTTGCGCGCAGTGGCGGACCTGCCCGAAGTGGCTGACCATGTACTGGTGGCCAGCAACCATTTGCCCCCGGAATTGGTTCAAAAACTCCGGCAAGCCCTCCTGAAGCTGAACCAAGACCCTGATGGCCCTCGCATCATGACGGCCATTCATCCCCATATGACGGCCCTGGTACCTGCCAGGGACAGTGACTACGATTCCCTGCGCCACCTGATGGAATCAGCTGCACACATGAACCCGGCCAAGGTCCCCATTTCACCATGACCCGACATGGACGCTTCGCATGGCCAGTACTGGGTGGCATTCTCCTGCTCCTGGCCCTATTTTCCCTGCGCGAACTGGATTCCGAATTCGAGATGGATCTGGTTCAATCACGCCAAACTGCCGATCTGCAATTGCAACTGATTTCTGCCATGGTCACCACGGAATTGAGCCTGGGCAACTATCAGGATGTCAGTACTCTGTTCTCCAGCCATGCCAGTGCAGACCGCCACTTGGTCACCCTGAAGCTGGTTTCTGCCAACGGATTCCAGTTGGCCTTTGTCCAGAACTCCACCTTTCCTGCCCATCTCCTGACACTTGAGAAAACCATTACCTATTCATACAGAAGGGAAGCCACCGTCACCCTGACCACCAGCCTGGATGATGTGTATCAGGCCAGAGACCATGCATTGGAGTTTTTTTCCAGTCTGTTTGCCATCTTTTCCCTGCTTTCATCGCTGATGCTTTACTTTGCACTGAAGAGTTCTCGTGAATCCCAAAAAGCAGCCCGCCTGTCCCGATTATATAAATCCCTGAGTGAAATCAATCAGGCGATTGTCCGCATGGAAAAAGAAGAACTGCTCTTTCCTTTGGTCTGCCGATGTGCCGTGGAATTTGGCGGCATGCGCATGGCCTGGATTGCTCAAGTCAGCGAATCTACTGGACTATTCCACCCGGCAGCACAGTATGGACAGGGACTGGATTACCTGTCGGATATCGTGGTGTCTTCTTCACCTGATCTGCCTGAAGGACAAGGGCCCATCGCCATTGCCTTCCGGGAAAACAGGCATTACGTAATCAATGACTACTTTCGTACCACACTGACACAGCCATGGGCATCGCAGGTTTCCGACCAAAACTGGCGATCTGCCGCAGCATTTCCCATTACCCGTGAAGGGAAGCCCTATGCCGTACTGTCGGTGTATCACGATCAGGGACATGCTTTCGATGCCGAAGCCATCGCCCTCCTGGACGAAATGTCCAAGGATGTATCTTTTGCCCTAGACAATTTTGATCGAGAGTTGCGCAAGAGAAAGGCGGAAGATTCCCTCAAGATGGCAGCTTCCATTTACGAAAACAGCAATGAAGGGATGATGATCATTGATGCAGACCATCTGATCCTTTCCGTCAATCCTGCTTTCACCATCATCACAGGCTATTCTCTTAAAGAAGTGAAAGGAAAGACCTTTCTGATTTTCAAGTCTGACCGCCACGACTCGGGATTTTATCAGGCCCTGTGGAAAGAAGTGAACACCACAGGCAAGTGGGTGGGAGAAATATGGGAACGCCGAAAGAATGGCGAAGTTTATCCCAAGTGGCTCACCATCAACACCGTTTTGGATGACCAGGGCAATGTCCATCATCGGGTAGCCATGTTCACGGACATTTCCCAGAGAAAAAAGTCGGATGAAATCATCTGGCGACAGGCCAACATCGACCACCTCACTGAATTGCCCAACAGAAGACTATTTCTGGATCGGTTGGTGCAGGAAACCCGAAAAATCCATCGCACCGAAAAATCTCTGGCCCTGTTCTTCATCGACCTGGATCGATTCAAGGAAATCAACGATTCGCTGGGCCATGCCAAAGGGGATACGCTGCTGATTGAAACCGCACGCCGCATCAACGGATGCGTCAGGGAAACTGACACGGTGGCCCGGATGGGTGGCGACGAATTCACCCTCATCGTGCCAGAATTCGGGGATAAAGTTCAGTTGGAGCGCATTGCACAGGATATCCTGAAGAGTCTCTCGAAACCCTATGACCTGGGGGATAGCAACCTGGTGACTTATGCCACGGCCAGCATTGGCATTGCGCTTTACCCTGACGATGCTCGTGACATGGATGAGCTGATGCGGCACGCTGATCAGGCCATGTACGCCGCCAAAGCTTCGGGACGAAACCGCTGCAATTATTTTACGCCTTCAATGCAGCTGGAAGCACGAGAAAAAATGCAGCTCGTCAACGACCTGCGGTTTGCCCTCGCCCATCGCGAATTTGAAATTCATTATCAGCCCATCATCGACCTGACCAATGGAAACATTGACAAGATGGAAGCGCTGTTGCGTTGGACTCATCCGGAACGCGGCCCGATCAGCCCAGCCATCTTCATTCCCCTCGCCGAAGAGTTTGGCATGATCCACAGCATTGGTGATTGGGTTCTGGTCCAATCCACGGCCATCGTAGCCGACTGGCATGTTCGGTTTGGACGAACCATCCAGGTCAGTGTCAATCGTTCACCCATCGAATTTGAACGGGAATCTTCCAACTGGAGCGATATCCTGAGCGTATCGGGCCTGCCCGACAACTGCATCACCATGGAAATCACTGAAGGTCTTCTTCTCAAGGAATCGGAAAAGATTCACAGGACTCTTCTCGAGTTCAGAAACCGCGGTATAGAAGTCTCCATTGACGACTTTGGTACCGGTTTTTCTGCCCTCTCTTATCTCAAGCAATTTGACATTGACTACCTCAAGATTGACCGTTCCTTCGTGAGAAACCTGACAGAAAGCGCCAGCGACAAGGCTCTCGTGGAAGCCATCATCGTCATGGCTCACAAGCTGGGCATACGCACCATTGCAGAAGGTGTGGAAACTTTGGAGCAACAGAACCTGCTGGTCAGTTTCGGTTGTGACTATGCGCAGGGGTTCCTGTATTCCCGTCCTGTTCCGGCCAAGGATTTTGAACTGCTGCTGGCAGCTCACTGAGCATTTCTCGAAGGGCTTCCCCCACTTCATCAACCACAGCTTCCCAGGCGCCTGATACAGGTTGCCTGAATAAACGCATGACACCCGGATACCAGGGAGAGTCGTTCCTGTCCGACAACCAGCGCCAATCTGCCTTGTAGGCGGGCAGCAACACCCAGCTGGGCACTCCCAGCGCACCTGACAGATGAATCACGGCCGTGTCCACACCGATCACAAGATCAAGATTCCTGAGAACTGCTGCCGTATGGGAAAAATCTTCTAGCTGGCTTCCCAGGGCCATCAGGGGCTGATTGGATGAAACGTTCAGCGCCTCCTGTTCCCCATCTCCCTTCTGCAAACTATAGAAATGAACTCCTGTTATTTTCCAGAGAGGCGCCAGCACCTGCAGAGAGGGCAACGATCGATCGGCATCATTTTCAAATTCTGGATTGCCTTTCCAGACCAGCCCCACCTTCAATCCTTTCTCTGTCCTGATGCGCATGCCCCACAACCGGACCTGTTCAGGATCCGCAAACAGATAAGGAATATGTGCCAGCATGTTTTCCAGGCAGGCATCCCAATGCATGGGCAAACTGAGTTGTGGGATCCAGAAATCCCAATGGCCTGCTTCCATGGGTTCGTCCAGGGACAGCACCTCATCCACCCCAGAAAGCGAAGACAGCAAACGCTTCAGGGAGAAATGACAGGCCAGGCCGATTCGCATGGCACCACGCTCTCTCAGTAACGGAGCATAACGGCAAAACTGGATCATGTCCCCCAACCCCGCTTCATGACATACGAGTATGGACCGCCCTTCCAGGGATTCTCCCTTCCACCGGGGAAACGATAGCGAGACCTGGTTCAAGGATGGACTTCGTCCCACATGGAAATGGGACCAACCTTCCCTGAATCGCCCCTGTTTCAACAACAGGTAGCTCAGATTGAAATGGGCACCGGAATGATCAGGCTGACATTCCAGGGCAAGCCTCAGGCAGCGTTCCGCTTCACGGACGAGATCCTGCGCCGAATACAGCGCTCCCAGATTGGAATATATGGCAGGTGACGATGGCGACAAGGCCAGTGCCTTGAGATAAAACGTTTCGGCTTCCCCCAGTTTTTTCTGTCTGGCGAGTACCGAACCCAGGTTCAAACCATTCTGAAAACTGTCCGGATTGAGTGCCCAAGCCTGGCGGTAGCAGGATTCCGCTTCTTCCCACCGCCTCTGGCCTTCAAGGGAAAAGCCCAAATTGGCCCAGCCTTCCCAGAGCAGGGGCTCACGGAATACCAGTTCCCGAAAACATTGTTCTGCCTGAGCCAGGTCCCTTGCGGAGAAATGCCCGACCCCAGAACAAAACAATTGTCGTGATTCTTCATTCATGCAACAGCATCACGTTTGTTGGCGTAGTCCCATTGTACGAAACCTCGTTTCCTTGGAAAATGGCAACATGCGCTGTCTCTGGCCCCGGCAGGCCAAGCCCTTTCTACTGGAAACCTCATGGCGGTTTTTCTCGTTTCTTTCCTGCGTTCCAGCACCGGGGTTTAGCAAAACAAGGAAGGCATCCTTGCTGGCGACACAGGGGTATGGGATGTCATGCGGGTATGGTCTGCGGTCTTATCGACATTGACTGCTTCATGGCGTGCCGTAGAGTGAGGTGCGGGGCTCACAACAGCAACACAAATCAATCTGGGATGGCGCTCTCAGACATCGAACCGTCCTGCAAGCGAACGCCAGCCAGTTTTTTCTCATTATTGTGGGTACTCCTCCCCCCTATGAATCCGGACTGCCGAGCGACCCCGCGCGTAGAAAGCAAGCATAAAACATACCACCAGAAAAACAAAACCTAATACACTGATTTCAATAGATCTTAGACTTGAAATAAAAAGCAAGTGTAAAATTTTTCGACATGACATCAAAGCCATGCCGAAAGCACCCACCAATGCGAAGACCCGTTGAACATCACCCGAAACAACCTCGTTGCATGATAGTCATCCTCTATCAACCTTAATCATTTAATTAATTAGACATAGGAAAGATAATTTTCTATAGTCTCACCGGTCAAATGACTTCCAACCCTGATATCGACCATAAACCAAGGAGTAATGTGAGATGCAATCCCTGATCAACTCTCAGGTCCAGCCATTCAAAACCCAAGCTTTCCACAATGGAAAATTCATCGATGTAACAGAAAAAGACCTGCACGGGAAATGGTCCGTGCTGATTTTCATGCCAGCCGCATTCACTTTCAATTGCCCCACTGAAGTGGAAGACGCAGCCGACAACTACGCCGAGTTCCAGAAAGCAGGGGCCGAAGTCTATATTGTCACCACGGATACTCACTTCTCCCACAAGGTCTGGCACGAAACATCGCCCGCTGTAGGCAAGGCCAAGTTTCCTCTGGTGGGCGATCCCACCCACACCCTGACCCAGGCTTTTGGTGTGCATATCCCGGAAGAAGGGCTGGCGCTACGTGGAACATTCATCATCAATCCAGAAGGCACCATCAAGACTCTGGAAATCCACGATAACGCCATTGCTCGGGATGTGAAGGAAACCCTGCGAAAATTGAAGGCTGCCCAGTATGTCGCCTCGCATCCGAACGAGGTTTGTCCTGCCAAATGGAAGGAAGGGGAATCCACACTGACCCCGTCCCTGGACTTGGTAGGCAAGATTTGAGTTCCTTCGGGCAATTGTGACAACAGGCAGGAAAACCGGATACCAGGCGGTCTTCCTGCCCCGGGAGAAATAACGTGCTGGATGACAGTATCAAGGAACAACTCAAGGTTTTCCTGGGAAAACTGGTTGATCCGATCGAACTGGTGGCATCGCTGGATGACGGCCCAAAATCGGCCGAAATGCGCACCCTTCTGGAAGAGATCGCTCGCCTGTCAGACAAAGTATCGTTTTCCGAAACCGGTACCAACGTACGGCGTCCGTCCTTTACCGTCGGCAGGAAAGGGGAGTCCGCCCGCATCGGCTTTGCCGGTTTGCCCATGGGGCATGAATTCACTTCCCTGATTCTCGCCCTGCTCCAGGCCAGTGGCTATTCACCCAGGATTGGCGAGGACAAAATCCAGCAAATCCGGTCCATCACAGGCAATCACCATTTCGAGACTTACGTCTCCCTGTCCTGTCACAACTGCCCTGACGTGGTACAGGCACTCAACGCCATGGCAGCCCTGAATCCCGGCATTCACCACGTCATGATTGATGGGGCTCTTAACCAACCGGAAATCGAGACACGCCAGATCATGGCAGTGCCCAGCGTCTGGCTGAATGGGGCTCCTTTCGAGGATGGCCGCATGACAATGGAGGAAATCCTGGCAAGGATCGATACCCGTTCTGCCACCAGAGAAGCCTCACAGCTTGCTGAAAAACCCCCATTCGACGTGCTTGTGGTAGGAGGGGGGCCGGCAGGAGCCGCTGCTGCCGTCTATGCGGCCCGGAAAGGCATCCGCACCGGCCTGCTGGCCGAACGGTTTGGCGGGCAGGTCATGGATACCCTGGCCATCGAAAACCTGATATCAGTACCCCATACCGATGGTCCGAAGCTGGGCCGTGCCCTCGAAACACATGTCCAGGAATATGACGTGGACATCATGAACCTGCAACAGGCCAACGCCCTGATTCCTGGCGAGACAGGCGGACTCCATGAGATCAGGCTGGCCAACGGCGCGGCACTCAGATCTCGAACCCTCATACTGGCCACAGGCGCCCGTTGGCGGGAATTGAATGTGCCGGGTGAACGGGAATACCGTGGCAAGGGCGTGGCCTATTGCCCGCATTGCGATGGTCCACTGTTCAAGGGAAAACGCGTGGCAGTCATTGGTGGAGGCAATTCCGGCGTGGAGGCTGCCATTGATCTGGCAGGTGTGGTGGATCATGTGACCCTGCTCGAATTCACAGATACGTTGCGTGCTGATGCGGTGTTGCAGACAAAACTCTTCAGCCTACCCAACTTGATGGTCATCAAGAACGCTCAGACCACAGAAGTAACAGGTGCCGGAGGCAAGGTCAACGGCCTGCGCTACATCGACCGCACCACCGCGGAACTCAGCACGATCGAACTGGAAGGCGTGTTCATTCAAATCGGACTCCTGCCCAATACGGACTGGCTCAAAGGCACCATCAGCCTGTCCCGTTTCGGCGAGATCGAGGTGGACACCCAGGGAGCCACATCGATCCCCGGTATATTCGCTGCTGGCGATTGCACAACCGTGCCCTACAAACAGATCGTCATCGCCTTGGGAGAAGGTGCCAAAGCCAGCCTGGCGGCGTTTGATCATCTGATCCGTTCAGCACCAACCACCTGATAATACCCTATCAGCACCGGATCATACTTTCCGGCCAGCATCTGCTTTTAGCAACAGGAAATGGAGCAGCCATTTGCAGCCCAGAATAAGCAGAAAGAAGACACCCGTGGCATGCAGCGTGGTCTGAACGGATTGTCCTGATACCGACATTGCAAAGCAAAAAACCGCACTTGAAAATCCGGAAAGAATCACCGCATCAAGCACGGGATGAACATCCGCCTGTTTCATGGTCAATCCCATTCTTTCGTCTGGACAGCATCGTAACTCCAGTACACTCGAAAAAAATGGCCTTTTTACCAAATGATCAAATAATTACAGTCCATTACGATAGATCTCCAAACACCCGAAATCCATAGTTACCGGTTGATTTTTCCGAGCACCCCCATCAGCTCCGAAATGGCGACCTCACCATCCCCCTGTCGAATGGCTTTCTGCACGCAACCTCGGGTATGGTCCTGAATGAGTTGCATGGCAACGGCATCAAGCGCCGATTGTATGGCGCCCACCTGTGTCAGAATATCCATGCAGTAACGATCATTCTCGATCATGCCGCTGACCCCCCTGACTTGTCCCGCAATGCGCTTCAGGCGGTTGAGCAGTGACTGTCGGTGAGGCTGCACAACGATTTTTTCGCTGTGGCCGCATGGTTCAGGAATGTCAGGTTTTAACGTCATAGCCTGCGTCCCCTATGGCTGCCTTCAGTTGCTCCGGCAAAACCTGTGCCGGATCGTATTCGATAGTGGCCCGTCCCTTTTCCAGAGAAACTTCCACCTGTCGAACACCTGAAAAATTCGTCAAGACACGCTTGACACCATTCACGCATCCACCGCAAGTCATGCCTTGGATGTTCAGTGTGATGGTTGTCATTTTCACCCTCCTTTGATTGGGATGATTACGATTTTTGTTCTGGTTGCCAGCGACGCAACAGCAATGAATTGGTCACAACCGATACCGAACTCATGGCCATGGCAGCACCAGCGACGACGGGGTTGAGCAGGCCCATGACAGCCAGAGGAATTCCCAGGATGTTATAGATGAACGCAAAGAAAAGGTTCTGTCTGATCTTGGTGAGCATGGCTTTCGATAATTCGATCGCATCCACAACAGTCAATAGATCACTGTTCATCAAGGTCACGTCTGCAGCTTCCATGGCAACACCGGAACCAGTGCCGATGGCAAAACCCACATCGGCTGTCGCAAGTGCCGGCGCATCATTGATGCCATCTCCCACCATTCCGGTCACTTGTCCATGTGTCTGTATTTCTTTTATCTTCATGACTTTTTCTTGCGGCAACACTTCTGCGATGACCTGACTGATGCCAGCTTCGTAGGCAATGGCCCCAGCCGTAGCCGCATTGTCACCCGTGAGCATGACGATCTCCATGCCCATTGCGCGCAACCGGGTAATGGCCTGACGGGAAGTGGAGCGCAACCGATCGGCAATGACCAGGTAACCCAGCAGTTCGGTCTCCCTGGCCAGACCGACGACGGTTTTTCCTGCACGCTGAAATGCCAACACTTTTTCATGATCCAGGGAAACACCGAGACTTTCCAACCAGGCTGGAGAACCCAGCCAGTAAATTTCATTACCCACGGATGCCATCACCCCTTTCCCGGGTTCAGCCCGAAAACCAGACATTTCTGTTGGCTGGATTCCTTCTCCGGCGGCCAGGTCCAGCACGGCACGGGACAAAGGGTGCTCAGAACCCTGTTCCAAGGTGACCGCAAGTTTCAGAAGCCCCTGACGGGTCTGTGGTTCAACCGGTATCACATGGACGACTGCTGGTTTGCCTTCCGTCAGAGTGCCTGTCTTGTCAAGCACCAGCATATCGATTTTGCTGGCTCTTTCAATCGCTTCAGCATTTTTAATCAGAATGCCGGCCTGTGCGCCTCGGCCCATACCGACCATGATGGCGGTTGGTGTGCCCAGACCTAATGCACAAGGGCATGCAATGACCAACACAGCCACGGCATTGATCAGGGCCTGTGTAAAATGGCCGGCGACAAACCACCAGCCCATGAAGGTCAGGACGGCGATACCCACCACTCCCGGCACAAAGATGCCTGAAATCTGGTCTGTCAGACGCTGTATTGGCGCCTTTGAACCCTGCGCTTCTCCCACCAGCCGGATGATCTGGGCCAGCGCCGTGTGAGATCCCACGCCAATGGCTTTACAACGGATCATTCCATGGCCATTGAGAGTGGCCGCAAACACCCTGGCGCCGGTTTTCTTCAGTTGTGACACGCTTTCACCTGTCAGCATGGATTCATCGACACTTGACGTTCCTGACAGCACGATACCGTCCACCGGAACACTTTCTCCAGGACGAACAATGAAAACGTCGCCTGCCGTCATGAACGTCACTTCCACCTCCTTCACGTCCCCCCCCTGCTCCACATGCGCCATCCTGGGCTGGAGTTTCATGAGTTCTTCGATGGCGCCCGAGGTTTTTCTTTTCGCCCTCATCTCAAGCAACTTGCCCATGAGGACCAGCGTGATGATGGAGGCCGAGGCTTCGAAATAAACGTGTTCATCGAGCCCGAGAGCAGTGATGACGGCGCTGTAAAGGTAGGCCATACTGGTACCCAACACCACCAGCACATCCATGTTGGCTGCCCCACTCCGGAGGGCGTTCCACGCGCCCCGATAAAAACGTGCACCGATCCAGAACTGCACAGGTGTGGCCAAAAGCCACTGCAACCAGCGTGGCCAGATTTCCATATGCCCAGTGAACATGCCTGCCATTTGGACCAGAAGTGGCAAGGTCAACAACACAGCAACGACAAATCTTCGCAAATCTCGCCGGTAGTCCGTCTGATGCCTGGCTTTTTCGGCAGTGGAATCTGGACCCAAAATTTCCTGCGCACCATAGCCCGCCTTTTCCACTTGTTGGATCAGGACATCGATGCCCGCGAGGCCCGGTGTGAATGTCACATGGGCCCGCTCTGTGGCCAAATTCACATGGGCAGAGACTTCTGGCAGTGTGTTCAGTACTTTTTCAATGCGGGTAGCGCAGGATGCACAGGTCATACCCGAAATGGCCAGATCAAGTGTTTGCCGAGACACGCGATCACTTTCAACAGGCAGATCCAACGGGTTCGATGCAAAGTCTGCCATGATGCGTGCCTCCTACTTCCATTTACCTGAAGGGACATTATATACCCTGGAGGGGTATATAAGTAGTCGACGCCTCGCCCGCCTGTATTTGCAAATTTCTACTCAGCCAGTTGAATTCTTCGCCCCAATAGCCAAAAATGTAACACCTGAAGACCTCAATCATGGAGCAAAGTCTTGATCCCTGCGCCCATACCTGACAATGAACCAGAACGCATTTCTTCTCTTCGCCGGATGCTTCTGATGGCCACCCCCGATGAAGAGATCTTCGACAGGATCGTTCGCATGGCGAAGCGCGTCTTTAACGTGCCTGTAGCCCTGATCACGTTAATTGATACGAATCGGCAATGGTTCAAGTCATGCATAGGACTTGCAGAACGCCAAACCTCGCGAGACGTCTCGTTTTGTGGTCATGCAATCATGTCTGATGACTTGTTCATTGTCCCTGACGCTACCAAAGATGCCCGTTTTTCAGACAATCCTCTCGTGGTAGGTGAACCTCACGTGATTTTTTACGCAGGAAGACTGACCTGCTCCCCATAAACAGTACCACGAGGATTCTAGTAAAGTCCGTTTTTGGAGGTTTGAACGGACATGAAGAAGCGATTTACGGAAGAACAGATCATTGGGTTTCTGAAGGAAGCTCAGGCCGG
>JAJZEL010000096.1 GCA_021828575.1 Pseudomonadota bacterium | reverse complement strand
GTTCGGATTGCGAATGATGAACTGGGCGCCTTCCAGGTCTTCCTTGTAATCGATCTCGGCACCCACCAGATACTGGTAGCTCATGGGGTCGATCAGCAGGGAAACTCCGTTCTTTTCCATGATCGTGTCGTCTTCGTTCACCGTGTCCTCAAAGGAAAAGCCATACTGGAAGCCAGAACAGCCGCCTCCGGTGACAAAAACGCGCAATTTCAGCTCGGAATCGCCTTCTTCATCGATCAGGGACTTGACCTTGTTGGCCGCGCTGTCCGTAAAAACCAGGGGGGCCGGCATCATTTCTGTGGGGGCATTCATTTGCGAAACTCCTCAAGGTGTGGCGCATGACTCGCCGTCAATAGTGTCAGGTTAGCATTGCCGGGGCTTCAGGGCAATACGGGCACATGTTCCAGTCCCGTGGTTTCCGGCAAGCCAAACATCAGGTTCATGTTTTGTACGGCCTGACCGGCAGCGCCCTTGACCAGGTTGTCAATGACGGACAACACGACCACGGTATCGCCTTGGCGTGGCTGGTGCACGGCGATGCGACAGACATTGGATGCGCGTACCGACCGGGTTTCGGGGTGGCTTCCAGCGGGGAGCACATCCACGAAGGGTTCGTTTTGATAACGGTGCTCAAACAAAGCCTGCAAATCCACATTGCTGGTCATTCGAGCGTAAAGGGTGGCATGAATGCCACGGATCATGGGGACGAGATGGGGAACAAAGGTTAGCCCCACGGGTTTTCCAGCCACCCGTGACAGGCCTTGGCTGATTTCAGGCAAGTGCCGATGGCCAGGGACTCCGTAAGCCTTGAAGTTGTCACCCGCTTCCGAAAACAGGAAATGGGTTTCGTTTTTGCGACCCGCTCCGGAGACGCCGGATTTGGCATCAGCGATGAACTGGTCGGTGTCCACAATCCCTGCTTCCACCAGGGGAAGAAATCCCAACTGTACGGCAGTAGGGTAACACCCTGGGTTGGCAACGATCCGGGCCGTGATGATTTGGGCACGATTGACTTCCGGGAGACCGTAAACCGCTTCTTCCAGGAGCTCTGGACAAACATGGGGCATGCCGTACCAATTCGCCCATTCGGACGGATCCCTTAACCGGAAGTCGGCCGCCAGGTCGATGATGCGAACCCCGGCTTCCAGTAACTGGCGGGCTTCCTGCATGGCGATGCCGTTGGGTGTGGCAAAAAAAACCAGGTCACACTGGGTCAAGGGAGTGCTGGCAGGATCGCTGAACGCAAGTTTCAAATGTCCTCGCAGGCTGGGAAACAGGTCGGCCACTGGTTGCCCGGCCTCCTTGCGCGAGGTGACGGCAGTGATCTGTGCTCCGGGATGCTGCGATAGCAGGCGTAACAGTTCCACCCCCGTGTATCCGGTACCGCCCACGATGCCCACTTTGATCATGTTCATATCCTTTCAGAGGGGGGGTAAATCAAATTGTGATTATGCAACAACAAAAAAGCCGGCGTTTGCCGGCTTTTTTAGGTTAGCGCTTGCTGAACTGCTTGCGCCGGCGGGCTTTGTGCAATCCAACTTTCTTTCGTTCCACTTCACGGGCGTCACGGGTCACGAGACCTGCCTGCTTGAGAACGGTTTTGAGATCGGGATTGAAATCAATCAAGGCACGAGTGATGCCGTGACGCACAGCACCTGCCTGACCCGACTCGCCGCCACCGAATACATTGACACGGATATCAAACCCGTTGAGGCTCTGGGTCAGTTCCAGGGGTTGACGCACCACCATGCGCCCCGTTTCCCGGGAAAAATACTCGTCAAGGGATTTGCCATTGACTTCAATCTGTCCGGAGCCTGCCTTAAGAAAGACACGAGCAACAGCGCTTTTGCGACGTCCGGTACCGTAGTAATAATTGCCAATCATTATGAAGCGCCTCAGATGTCCAGGGGTTTCGGTTGCTGGGCTACATGCGGATGAGCGGCGCCAGCATACACTTTCATCTTCTTGATCATGGCGTAACCCAGGGGACCCTTGGGCAACATGCCTTTGACTGCTTTTTCAAGAACACGGGCTGGATGTCTGGAACGCATGCGGTTGAAGTTGGTTTCGTAGATCCCGCCCGGATAGCCCGAATGACGATAATACTTCTTGTCCTCACCTTTGTTACCGGTGACCCGGATCTTGTCCGCGTTAACGACCACGATGAAATCACCGGTGTCCACGTGGGGGGTGAAAATGGCCTTGTGCTTGCCGCGCAGGCGAAGGGCGATCTGGCTGGCCAGACGACCCAAAACGCGGTCGGTGGCGTCCACCACGAACCAGTCGCGCTGAACTTCATGAGCCTTGGCAGAAAAGGTTTTCATGGTTGCTAATGTGATTGTCTAATTGAACACAGCCGATCATTCTATTCCGTGAGCTGGCTGATGTCAAATCAAGGTTGTGGTGCGTGGTTTGTCTGCGTTGGTGGAGTCCTGACAATGCTCCCTCGGCTTTTTGAGAGATAATGCAACATTTTGGTGGGTTTTGCGAACCAAGGGTCTGGGGTGAGTGGATGAAAGCGCGTGTGAAATGGGTCGAAGGCATGAGTTTTCTTGGCGAGAGCGGGAGCGGTCATACCTTTCTGATGGATGGGGCGCCTGAAGCAGGCGGCCGGAATCTGGGGGTTCGCCCCATGGAGGCTGTGTTGCTGGGGGCGGGGGGGTGCACGGCATTTGACGTGGTGCTGATCCTGAAACGGGCCAGGGCGCAGGTCACGGATTGTGTGGTCGAGTTACAGGCGGAAAGGGCCGGGGAAGACCCCAAGGTGTTCACGAAAATCCATTTCCATTTTGTCGTGACGGGGCATCAGCTGAAACCGGAAGTGGTGGAGCGGGCCATACGGCTTTCTGCGGAAAAGTATTGTTCTGCCAGTTTCATGTTGGGCAAGACAGCCCAGCTGACCCACGATTTTGAAATCCGGGAACTGGCACAGTGACGCCACGGGAAGCCCTGACCGCGCTTCTGGCCGGTAATGGGCTGGAACATCAGCAAATGCGAGCTGTCATGAACGGGATCATGTCAGGTGAGTTCACACCCATACAGACGGCTGGGATCGTGACGGCATTGCGCGCCAAGGGCGAAACGGATGTGGAGCTGGCTGCCGCCGCCGAGGTGATGCGCGATCTTTCGGTCAAGGTGGATGTCTCCGGACTGGATCACGTGGTGGACACCTGCGGTACGGGCGGGGATGGCATGCACACCTTCAACATTTCCACCACGGCCGCCTTTGTGGCGGCAGCGGGCGGGGCCAGAGTGGCCAAACATGGAGGCAGGGCC
>JAJZEL010000158.1 GCA_021828575.1 Pseudomonadota bacterium | reverse complement strand
GTGTTGGAGATGCCATTGAAGTCCAGCGCCCTGCCAGTGGTATGGTCACGGCCCTGGAGCCCATCATGAGAGCCTGTTCAGGCATCTGGATCGCGCATGGGAGTGGGTCTGCCGATCGCCAGGTGGTGGATGAAAACGACAAGGTGGCCGTCCCCCCTGAAAACCCTGCCTACAAGATTCGTCGCGTCTGGCTGACGGAAGAGGAAGAAGCCGGGTATTACTACGGGTTTTCCAATGAGGGGTTATGGCCCCTGTGCCATATTGCTCATGTACGCCCTACCTTTCGTTCTAGTGACTGGGCGCAGTATTTGAAGGTGAACAGGAAATTTGCCGAGGCCGTCATCAGCGAAGCCAGAACCAAGGCTCCCATCGTACTGGTGCAGGATTATCATTTCGCACTGTTGCCAAAAATGATCAAGGAAGAACTTCCCGATGCCATCATCATCACGTTCTGGCATATTCCATGGCCCAATCCTGAATCCTTTGCCATATGTCCGTGGCGCGAAGAAGTGCTGACGGGGGTGCTGGGGAGCAGTATTCTGGGCTTCCATACCCAGTTTCACTGCAACAATTTTCTGGATACGGTGGACCGTTCAATCGAAGCCCGTGTGGACCGGGAATCCTTTACCGTGTCTTATGGCGGAAAACCGACGGCAGTACGTCATTATCCCATTTCCATTGCCTGGCCCCCCGAACCTGAAATGGTGCAGAAGACGGTGCTTGATTGTCGTGAACATGTCTTGCGTTTGAACGGGTTGCCACCCGAACACAAGATCGGAGTTGGTGTGGACCGTCTGGACTACACCAAGGGAATCATGGAGCGTTTTCTGGCAGTTGAGCGTCTGCTTGAACTGAATCCCCAGTGGGCTGGCAAATTCACCTTTATCCAGATTGCTGCTCCCACCCGCACGAGCATTGAAGAATACCGGCATCATGAACTGCAGGTGCTCGCCCTGGCAGACCGAATCAACGAACGCTTCAAGGGCTCAGGTCCGCCACCCCTGTTGCTCAGGATCGAGCACCATGAGCCACGTGACGTTTATGAATACTATCGGGCAGCCGACTTGTGCTTCGTCAGCAGTCTGCATGACGGCATGAATCTCGTGGCCAAGGAATTCGTGGCTGCACGGGACGACAATCGGGGAGTGCTCATCCTTTCCCGGTTTACCGGAGCAGCCAGGGAACTGGCAGAAGCCTTGATCGTCAATCCGTATGACGCAGATCAGTGTGCGGCAGCCTTGCACATGGCCTTGATCATGCCGGAAGATGAGCAGCGTGACCGGTTGAGGCTGATGCGGGGACTCATTGCCGAGTTCAATGTGTATCGTTGGGCAGGGCGCATGTTGCTGGACGCTGCTGCCATTCGCAAACGAAACCGACTATCGGACAAAAACCAGGACATGGAGAGTTGACGGATGCCTTACCTGAAACCTCCCGAGGCAAGAACAGACTGGGCATTTTTTCTGGATGTGGATGGGACCCTGATCGCCATTGCCCAGACGCCGGATACCGTGCATGTGGACGCCACTTTGCTGGAACTGTTGAGATGCCTGTATGACTGCAGCGGTGGTGCGGTGGCACTTGTCAGCGGACGGTCTGTGGCAGATCTGGAGAGAAGACTGGGTTCACTGCAGTTGCCTCTTTCGGGGCAGCATGGACTGGAGCGAAAGGATTCCGAAGGCAAGTTCTGGATGCACGATGCGCCACCCATGGCCATGAGCGCCATTCGCAAGGCTCTGGAACCAGTGCTGACGCGTCATTCCGAATTGATGTTTGAAGACAAGGGACTGACTCTGGCCCTGCATTATCGGCAGGCCCCCGAGTTGGCTTCCTATGTGCACCGGTTGATGACGGACCTTGTGCGCGAAGTGGGCCCCCATCTTGAACTGCAAACCGGCAAGCGGGTTGTTGAAGTCAAGCCCTCTGGCAGGGACAAGGGGACGGTCATTGGTGAATATATGTCCGAACCGCCTTTTCGTGGACGAATACCCGTATTTATCGGTGATGATGTGAGCGATGAACGGGGTTTCCTTGAAGTCAACAAACGCAATGGGATTTCCATAAAGGTGGGTTCAGGCAGAAGTTGTGCCCGGTTCCGTTTGCCGGATGTGGTTGCTGTCAGGACCTGGTTGAACAGTGCAGTCAGGGGATGTTCATGAAAAGTTTGGATTTGGCATTGATTGGCAATTGCAATGTGGCGGCTCTGGTGGATCCGCACGCACGGATCGTCTGGAGTTGTTTTCCAAGATTTGACGGGGACCCGGTGTTCTGTTCACTGCTTAGGCCGGATGATGACTATGGTTTCTTTTCCGTCGAATTGGCGGATTGGGAGCATTCGGAACAAACCTACATGGAGAATACCGCCATTCTGATCACCCGACTCAGGGACAAGCACGGTGGCCTCATAGAGATCACTGATTTTGCCCCCCGATTTGGTCAGTATGGACGGCGTTTCCGGCCCATGATGCTGGTGCGTCGTATCCGGAGGCTGTCAGGCAGTCCGCGCGTTGTATTGCGCGTGCGCCCTGCAGGCAATTACGGAGCGGAGCGTCCCGAATTGACCTGGGGCAGTCACCACATTCGTTATGTGTTGACCGATCTGGTGCTCAGGTTGACCACCAACGCTTCCCTTACAGCAGTGATGCAGGAAACTCCATTTTTTCTTGAAGACACGATCACTGTTCTTCTCGGACCGGACGAGACGGTTCATGAATCTTCCACGGAAGTGGGGAGGCGTTTTCTTGAGGAAACGGTTCGTTACTGGCAGGAATGGGTGCGCACCCTGGGTATTCCCTATGAGTGGCAGGACAAGGTGATCCGTTCTGCCATCACCCTGAAACTGAATGCATATGATGATACCGGCGCCATTGTGGCTGCCATGACCACATCCATTCCCGAGGCTGCAAACAGCACTCGCAACTGGGACTACCGTTACTGCTGGCTGCGTGACAGCTATTTCGTGGTGAATACCTTGAACCGGTTGGGTGCCACTCGTACCATGGAGCGCTATCTCGGATACATCATCAATGTGGCCTCCAACTCACCCAGCCATGATCTGCAGCCTGTGTATGGTATCGATGGTCGTTCCCATTTGGAGGAAAAGGAAGCACCGGCATTGCCTGGATACCGTGGCATGGGACCCGTGCGCGTTGGGAACCAGGCCTATGCACAGACGCAGCACGATGTCTACGGCTCAGCCATCCTGTCGGCAGCCCATGTGTTCTTCGATCAGCGATTGGCTCGTCGTGGAAACCGTACCCTCTTTCACAAGCTTGAACCTTTGGGTGAGCAGGCCGTGAAATGTCATGACCAGCCTGACGCAGGACCCTGGGAGTTGCGTGGCAACGCCAGGGTGCATACGTTTTCTGCTGTCATGTGCTGGGCGGCATGCAATCGTCTGGGGCTTATGGCAGATCATCTTGACCTGAAAGACAGGGCAATCCACTGGCACGGACATGCGGACCGGATTCGTACCGTCATCGAAAAACGTGCCTGGAACGAAACACGTGGATCGTTTGTCTCCACTTTTGAGGGCAATGCCATGGACGCCACTTTGTTGCTGCTGACGGAAGTGGGTTTTCTGGACGCAAAGGATCCGCGTTTTGCGGCTACTGTCGAAGCTGTGGAGAAAGAGTTGCGTCGTGGTGATTACATTTTCAGGTATGTAGAGGCTGATGATTTCGGAGAGCCCAGGAATGCCTTTGTCGTGTGCTCGTTCTGGTACGTCAATGCGCTGGCCGCGCTAGACCGTCGGGAAGAAGCCAGGAGTCTGTTCGAAAGACTCATGAGCCACAGTAATCGACATGGCTTGTTGTCGGAACATCTGGACCCGGTAACGGGTGAACCCTGGGGAAATTTTGTCCAGACCTACAGTATGGTAGGGCTGATCAACGCGGCCATTCGCCTGTCCAGGCGTTGGGATCAGGCGTTCTGAACTGTTCGGTGGCGTTCCTATGGATGGCCAGCCTGAAAGGCGGGCATGACGGTGGAGGCGGGGGCATGGTGCAACAGTTGCCAGGCCTGTTCCCAGCCTGCCAGGGGAGAACGCCGGAATCCGCTTTTGGCAAATTGGTGCCAGCGCCCAATCACGAAACATAGCGCCAGGTTGGCGTATTCCTGAGCAGGTGTGACTGCAGGCAGTTCGTTTTCAGCCATGGCCAGCCGCATGCTTTGGCGCAATGTGGCTTCGATCCGGTCATGTACCTGATTGATGCGCATTTGCAACCGTTCATTTTCATTCACCAGTGCGTCACCGATCAGCACCCGGGTCATGCCGGGGTTTTTTTCCGAAAAACCCAACAGCAGGGACAAAATGGCTTCCACCTGAGCCAGGCCTCCCGTTCGTTCTGCAAGGATGCGGTTGATGCGACCAAACAGAGTTTCCTCGATGAAGGCGATGAGTCCTTCAAACATCTGGGCCTTGCTGGCGAAGTGACGGTATAGAGCGGCTTCTGACAGGCCAAGATGTCTCGCCAGATTGGCGGTGGTGGTTTTTTCAGCCATGGGTTGTTCCAGCATGGCTGCCAGGGTCTGAAGGATATGATCGCGACGCTCACCAGGTTTCATGCATGTTCATCCCGCCGTTGTTGGAGGGCTGATGGTACCACTGGTGGAGAAAGCGCGTGACCGGCCGTGTTAAAATGCCGGATGAACCGGCATTGAAAACGAACAGGGAAAACGACGTGGCAGGACATTCCAAGTGGGCCAACATCAAGCACAAGAAAGCCGCTACTGATGCCAAGCGCGGCAAGATTTTCACACGCCTCATCAAAGAAATTACCGTGGCTGCCCGCATGGGTGGCGGGGATATTGGCAGCAACCCCAGATTGCGTCTCGCCGTGGAAAAGGCATATGACCAGAATATGCCCAAAGACACCATAGAACGGGCTATCAAGCGGGGCAGTGGTGATCTTGAAGGCGTCAGTTACGAGGAAGTGCGCTACGAGGGTTATGGCATCAATGGCGCGGCAGTCATGGTGGATTGTCTGACGGACAACAAGACCAGAACGGTTGCAGATGTGCGCCATGCCTTTACGAAGCATGGAGGGAATCTGGGAACGGATGGCTCGGTGGCGTTTTTGTTCACTCACTGTGGTCAACTGGTGTTTGCTCCTGGTACGCCGGAAGATGCACTCATGGAGGCCGCTCTGGATGCGGGAGCCGATGATGTGGTGACGCACGATGATGGGGCTCTGGAAGTGATCACGCCGCCCTACGAGTTTCCGGCGATTCGGGAAAAGCTGGAAAAGGCGGGCTTCAAGGGGGAATTTGGTGAGGTGACTATGAAGCCGATCAATGAAACCGTATTTTCAGGGGATGAGGCAGTGCGCATGCAAAAACTGCTGGATGCCCTGGAAAATCTGGATGACGTGCAGGCTGTGTACACCACGGCCCTCATGTCCGACTAGGCCAATCGTTCGAGGGGATTTTCCATCCGTATTCTTGGTATTGATCCAGGTTTGCGCATCACAGGGTTTGGCGTGATAGACGCGGATGCCGCGTTGACTTATGTGGCCAGCGGTTCGGTGCGTAGCCCCCAGCAGGCCACCTTGCCGGAGCGGCTCAAGGTATTGTTCGAAGGAGTACAGGAAGTCATTGAACTGCATCGTCCCGATGCGGTTGCCGTGGAGGTGGTATTTGTGAACGTGAATCCCCAGTCAACGCTCTTGTTGGGCCAGGCCCGGGGGGCCGTGATTGCCGCTGCTGTCTCTCGTGCATTGCCAGTGGCAGAATACACTGCATTGCAGATCAAGCAGGCTGTGGTGGGCCAGGGTCATGCACGCAAGGAACAGGTGCAGGCCATGGTGGCCCGATTGCTGGATCTGGCCCAGCTCCCCGGGCCTGACCCCGCCGACGCCCTGGCATGTGCCATACGTCATGCCCACGAAAGCCGGCATGAATTTTCCGCACGAACGAACCGGGGCCTGGCAGTGCGGCGTGGCCGCTGGGTGACAAGCTGATCGGACGCCTGACGGGACAGTTGCTTCACAAGACCCCCCCTCAAGTGTTGCGGGATGTGCGTGGTGTGGGCTACGAGCTGGATGTTCCCATGAGCACCTTTTGCGATCTGCCCTCCGTGGGACAGGAAATAGCCCTTCATACTCATCTGGTGGTGCGTGAGGATGCTCATCTGTTGTTTGGTTTTCTGACGGAACCGGAACGCGTGGCTTTCCGTCTGTTGCTCAGGATTACCGGGGTGGGACCGCGTCTTGCGCTGGCGGTGTTGTCCGGACTCTCGGTGAGCGAACTGGCTGCTGCAGTCTCGCGGCAGGATAGCGCGGCGCTGGTGCGGATTCCCGGGGTAGGGAAAAAAACGGCGGAAAGACTGCTTCTGGAACTGCGCGAACGTCTGGAATCACCAGGGGGGGCACCGATTGGTGTGGCTGTGCCTGCAGCACTGGAAATCGGCCATGCACTGGGCGCCCTTGGATATAATGAAAAGGAATCAGCCTGGGTGCTCAAGCAGTTGCCCGCAGATATCCCTCTTGAAGAAGGCATCAGGCGGGCCTTGAAATTGTTGTCCAGAACAGAATGAAATGATTGAAAGCGAACGCCTGATCACCGCCAGCTCCGCTTCGCCCCAGGAGTTTACCCTGGAGCGCGCCCTTCGCCCCCGCTTGCTGGCAGAATACGTGGGCCAGGAGAGGGTGCGCGATCAGCTGGCCATATTTCTCGAGGCAGCCAGAAAACGGGGAGAACCGCTGGACCATACCCTGTTGTTTGGCCCTCCGGGATTGGGTAAAACCACGTTGGCACACATCATCGCTCATGAAATGGGCGCCCGGCTGCACCAGACTTCCGGGCCGGTGCTGGAAAGGGCGGGGGATCTCGCAGCCTTGCTCACTAACCTTGAATCCCACGACGTCTTGTTTATTGACGAAATTCATCGCCTGAATCCGGTGGTGGAGGAAATTCTTTACCCGGCGCTGGAAGACTTCAAGCTCGATATCATGATTGGTGAGGGACCGGCTGCTCGTTCCGTCAAGCTGGATTTACCCCCTTTTACCCTGGTGGGCGCCACCACGCGCGCGGGCATGCTGACAAACCCACTTCGTGATCGTTTTGGCATCGTATCGCGTCTTGAGTTCTACACTGTGCCGGATCTGTCCCGTATCGTGAAAAGGTCTGCCAGCCTGTTGGGAATGGAGGTGGATGAAGAGGGGCAGAAGGAAATTGCGCAACGTTCCAGGGGCACTCCGCGCATTGCCAACCGGTTGCTCAGACGGGTGCGTGATTATGCGGAAGTGCGGGCAGCCGGACAGGTCACCAGGGAAGTGGCGGATGCCGGGCTGCGCCTGCTGGATGTGGATGTGCAAGGCTTTGATCTCATGGATCGCAAGTTGTTGATGACCGTCATTGAAAAGTTTTCCGGCGGGCCAGTGGGCGTGGACACCCTTGCTGCCGCCATTGGCGAGGAACGGGACACCATTGAAGATGTGCTGGAGCCCTACCTGATCCAGCAAGGTTATCTGCAAAGGACTCCGCGCGGGAGAATGGCCACCCCGCTGGCTTACCAGTATTTTGGACTGCCCTTTGGCCAGGGAAACTCCCCCAGCTTGCTGTGACTGCGGAATGAGCATGCCATCACGGACCACGGTGTCTCTGCGGATTTACCATGAGGATACGGACTCGGGGGGGGTGGTTTACCACGCCAATTACTTGCGTTACATGGAACGGGCACGCACGGAATGGATCAGTGAACGAGGCCTGGATCATGATCGCGTGGCGCGTGAATTCGATCTGATGTTCGTCGTCCGGTCCGTCGATATTAAGTTTCTACGCCCTGCTCGTCTTGGAGACAGACTCGAGGCCAGTGCGGAACTGATGTCACTCAGGCATGGTCTTCTGACATTTGACCAGCGTGTGGTGCGTGGGAAAGAGGAATTGGCCCGGGCCAGTGTCCGGGTCATCAGTGTCAGTATGAGCGATTTCAAATCAGTGAGCGTGCCGGAAGGCATGCTCCAGCTTCTGGGAGTGAACTTGTGAGTGTAACGACGGATATTTCCCTGATATCACTGATCATCGGGGCCAGTGTGCTGGTGCAGATCGTCATGGGGCTGTTGCTGCTGGTGTCCCTGATGTCCTGGGCCTACATTTTTTCCAAAATGGTGACTTTGCAGAAGGCCAAGCGGCAGACAGCCCAGTTTGAAGACGGTTTCTGGAACAGCTCCGACCTGCAAAGCCTTTACCTCAGGGCCACGGCCAATAATGGTCAGACGGGATCACTGGAGCATATTTTTGAATCCGGATACCGGGAGTTCCAGCGCCATCGAAGCAGTGGTACCCAGGACAGCACGGCGGTGACCAGTGGCGTGCAGCGCGCCATGAAAGCCACCTACCAGCGTGAAATGGATGCGTTGGAGTCCCATCTGGCCTTCCTTGCCACTGTAGGTTCCGTGAGTCCCTATGTGGGTCTTTTTGGAACGGTATGGGGCATCATGAATGCTTTCCGGAGTCTGACCAACGTGGGGCAGGCCACGTTGTCCAATGTGGCCCCCGGGATTGCTGAAGCTTTAGTGACTACGGCCATGGGCCTATTTGCAGCTATTCCAGCCGTAGTGGCTTATAACCGTTACGCCAACGAGATCGACCGGTTGTCCATTCGCTTCGAGAGTTTCATGGAAGAGTTTTCCAACATCCTGCAGCGCCAGGCGCGTTTCCCGCTGGGGCGCTGAGCCATGTTGCGCAAACCGCGTCGCATGATGAACCAGATCAATGTAGTGCCCTACATCGATGTGATGCTGGTGTTGCTGGTCATCTTCATGGTGACTGCTCCCATGGTCAATCCGGGTCAGGTGGACTTGCCCACCATGGGTCAGTCCCTTTCACAGCCCCAGCAGCCCATGCAGGTGACCCTGCAGCTGGATGGAACGTTGTCTGTTCTTGACCCCCTGTCTGGCGGTGGGGAATCCACTGTGACCCGGGGCGACTTGCTGAACATGATCGAGAATAGCCAGCAACAGCACCCCGATCAGCCTGTGGTAATTGCGGCTGACCGCAAGGTTCGTTACGAGGAGGTCATGCAAGTCATGGACCTGCTCAAGCGTGCCCATGTGAAGCGCATCGGGTTGCTGGCCCGTTCTACCTCGGGATGACATGGTCACAGTGACATCCGACAAGGGGGCGCAATGGTGGGCCTGGTTGCTGGCCATGGCGGTCCACGTGATGTTTGCCCTCGTGCTCATACTGGGCGTGGCCTGGCCGAGGCATGTGACTACCCCGATGGAGGCAGAACTGTGGTCGACCAAGGACATGGATGCCACCATGACCAGAGTGCCTCCTCCACAGCCCGCCAATCCCCCGCCACCGCCCAAGGCAGAGCCCGCGCCAAGACCCACTCCAGTTCCTCCGTTGTTGCCCAAGTCCGAGCTTACGCCAAAGTCCGAGGATGCTCGGGATGTGGACATTGCCTTGAAGAAAAAACAGGAAAAAGAGGAGAAGGCGCGCAAGCAGGCTGAGCAGCACAAGCGGGAGATGGAGCAGGAGGCACGCCAGATGAAGGCCGATGCGCTCAGGGAACAATTGGCAGACGAGGCGGCTCAGTCAGCCCGCGATGAAGCAAGACGCGACCAGGCTGCGCGGCTGGCCCTGAAAGCCCATGCTGCCCAGGCTACCTTGATCGATCGCTACAAGCAGGCCATTATTCGCAAAATCCGTAACAATACCCAGGTGCCTGATGGCGTGCCTGATGGCGTGTCATTGGAAGTTGATCTGACGGTCCTACCCACTGGTGAGGTGCTCATGCCTGTGAAAATCATCAAGTCCAGCGCCAGCCCGGCTTACGATAGGGCCGTCATTCAGGGTATCATGCGCTCCCAGCCCCTTCCCTTGCCGGACGACCCCGACTTGAGACGGGAATTCCGAACTACTCACCTGCAGCTCAAACATGAAAAATAGCTTGTTCCGCCTTATGGGTCTCCTGCTTTGCCTGGTGACGTTTGCTTCCCGGGCAGAAGTCACCCTTGAGATTGTTACGCAAGGTGACCACCAGATTCCCATTGCCGTTCTGCCCTTTGCTGATGATAGCGCAGGCGGCAATGCCATTGTTCCAGTGGTGCGGGCAGACCTTGTCCGTTCAGGGCTTTTTTCCTCGGTGGATGCCACCGACATCCATCCGGCGCCCGTGGACGAAACCCAGTTGAACTGGGATGTCTGGACCGGAAGACATGCGGATTACGTGGTGGTGGGAAATGTACAGGTGCAATCTGACCAGACCATCGAGGTGCGATTTCGCGTGATGGACGTGGCTACCAAAGTGGCCCGACTGAGTACCGGTTTCAAGGGTCCCCTGTCCCAGTATCGCATGGTGGCCCATCATGTGGCCGATGCCATACTGGAAAACCTGACAGGCTATCAGGGGATGTTCAGCAGTCATATTGCCTACATTACCAAACACAGGAACCAGCGCAGCCTCAAGGTGGCTGATAGTGATGGATACAACGAACAGACGCTGATCACGTCTAATGAGCCCATCATTTCTCCTCGGTGGTCGCCGGATGGTACAAAAATGGCCTATGTGTCTTTTGAGTACCAACGACCCATGGTGGTGGTCCAGACTCTGGCTACGGGACGCCGTCGCATCGTGGCACGGTTCAAGGGCAGCAACAGTGCCCCGGCCTGGTTGCCGGATGGCAAGCATCTGGCTGTGGCACTGACCAAGGATAGCCATTCGCAGATCTACATGATCAATGTGGATGGGACCGGTGCCCCCCAGCGCCTGACATTCAGCTCGGGAATCGATACGGAACCGTTCTTTACGGCAGACGGAAAAACCATGTATTTCACTTCCGACCGGGATGGCGGGCCGCAGATCTACCGCACGGAACTGTTCAGTAGTGATTTGCCCCAAAGGCTGACTTACGGAAGTACCTATGCGGTTTCGCCCCGGGTCAGCCCGGATGGCAAGCTGCTGGCTTTTGTTCAGCGTGATGAAGGGGCTTTCCATGTCATGCTGCAGGATCTGGCCACTGGACAGTCTCAGGTGATGACGGACACAACCCTGGATGAATCTCCATCTTTTGCCCCCAACGGGAAGTACATCATGTACTCTACACAGTTGCAGGACCGGGGAATCTTGTCTATCGTAAGCACTGATGGCAGGATACGGCAGCGCTTGACTACCCAGACGGGCGATGTATACGAACCGGTATGGGGGCCGCTGCAATAATTGGCCATTTTGCCCGAAAGATGTAAACCAATTATAAATTCGTGCGTTAAGCCCCTTGCAGGTTGGTTAACCCACTGTATAAAATGTAACTTCACCTTTCCCTTGTTGAGGAACGCCATGAAAAAAACCCTCGTTGCACTTGCCATTACCGGCTTTTTGGCCGCTTGTAGCTCCACTCCGACTGAAGAACCCAGCAAGCCTGCTGCTACGCCAACCGCAGCAGCAGCTCCCGCAGCGCCTGCTCCTGCCGCTCCCGTGCAGAACCTCCTCTACCCTCCCAAGGGAGTGGGTGGTGCGTTGGGCCAGCGCAGCATTTACTACACTTTTGACAAGTATTCCATTCAGGATCAGTATCAGCCCATCGTGGCCGCTCACAGCGATTTCCTCGTGAGCCACCCCGCTGCCAAGGTGATCCTGCAAGGCAATTGTGACGAGCGTGGAAGCCGTGAGTACAATCTGGCCTTGGGTCAGCGTCGTGCCGACAGCGTTCGCAAGGTGATGGTGGCAAAGGGTGTCAAGGACAGCCAGATCGAAACCGTCAGCTTCGGCAAGGAAAAGCCCCATAATCCGGCTCACAACAAGGCCGCCTGGGCTGAAAATCGTCGCACCGACATCGTTTACCAAGGCGAGTAATTCTTCTTGGGTCACACTGTGTCACGAATGACCCCGGGGCGTCCCGGGGTCATTTTCTTGTTGTGCCTGCTGTCGTTTCCTCTGGTAGCACGGGCCGGGCTGTTTGATGGGGATACCCAGCAACAGATGGCGGATCTGCATGCCCAGCAGGACCTGCTTGCAAAACAGCAACAGACCCTGGATGAGCGGATCACCCGCATGGAGTCTTCGCTTCAGGGCTACCCGGACATGGTGCTCCGGATGGAAAGCCTGAATCAGGAAATGGCGGAGCTCAGGGGTAAGCTGGATGAGCAGACCAAGCACATCAATGATGTGGACAAGCATGTACACGAGCTCTATCTGGACCTGGACACGCGCTTGAAGGCACTGGAAGGGCCAGCCAAACCTGCAGATGGGTCCCCTGCCGCAACGTCTTCACCTTCCTCCGGTGACAATGGCAAGCAGGCATCGGCCGCGGGCAATGCCAAAGCAGGCAGCAGTGGCGAGGGGTCTCCTTACGACGATGCGCTGGCTTCCTTCAGTGCAGGCAAGTATGAAGCGTCCCTCAAGAAGTTTCAGGCGTTCGTGAAGGATCACCCGGATGACACCAAGGTGCCCAATGCCCTGTACTGGGTGGGCATGAACGAGTTGCTGTTGAAAAACTACAAGGCCGCCAGGAATACGAATCAGGATATCTATAAAAAATACCCGGATTCATCCAAGGCCCCTGATGCTCTCCTGAATCTGGCCAGTGCGTGGGCGGGTCTGGGTGACATGGGAAAGTCCAAGGCTGCCCTGAAATTACTGATCAAGGAGTATCCGGACAGCTCGGCAGCGACCAAGGCACGGGCACGGTTGAAGTAGGCGCCGTTGACCTCAGGTCACCAGAGGCGATAAAATTACGGATTGTGTCGGGTCGTTAGCTCAGTTGGTAGAGCAGCGGACTTTTAATCCGTTGGTCGCTGGTTCGAATCCAGCACGGCCTACCAGATCAATCACACTACCAGGTTCACGGGTCGTTAGCTCAGCTGGTAGAGCAGCGGACTCTTAATCCGTTGGTCGAAGGTTCGAATCCTTCACGGCCCACCAATTATTAGAGGGTGCATTCCGGAGGCATGTTAATACTTGACTCTCGAATGGGTTCTCTGCGGGTCCACCACTCGGCAGGAATCAAGATCGACGTCACACAGAAGCAGTGTGGCGCTCTGCCCGACCTTTCCCCGTACGTTTTGCGGTCAGTAGCGAATCGTCCGCCCGTTTTAGCAATTCCATAGCGTCTGGTGTGTCGTGTTTGTAGTCAGCGGTGGCTAAGCCAATGCTGGCAGCCATGTGGATTTGTACTCCATGTACCATGACTGGGATCGTCATGATGGAATCCAGTATGTGCTGTGCCCTGGCCTGAGCATCTTCAGCGCTGATATTGGGCATGATGACCATGAATTCATCGCCACCGTATCTTCCGAAAATGTCATAGGATCTGAGCTGTCCCTTGATGCGTTGAGAAAATTCCCTGAGTACGGCATCCCCGGCAAGGTGTCCATGTTTGTCATTTATCTGTTTGAAAGAGTCCACGTCAATCATCATGGCAGTCAACAAAGAATGGTGACGCAAAGCACGTTCTGTTTCATTTCTGAACATTTCCATTAGTGCACCACGATGCCAGATGTTCAGCATGGGATCCAACATCGCCCCACGTTCAACTTCATCAAGCCGTTGGATAAAGTCTTTTTGGGTTTCAGTGAGTTCTCGAATCAGTAAAGCCTGTTCGATCCAGCAACCCAAATCGTCCAGACACGAACGCTCGTCTTTCGTGAGTTCGCGAGGATTGTGATCAATGACGCAGAGCGTTCCGATTCGATAGCCTTCGGCGTTTTTAAGTGGTCTTGACCTGCCCCCAGTAGTAGTACCAACCGTCTTCTAGCAAAATCCTTGTTGATAAATCATCCCATATCCATTGAATCGGTTGCAGCAGGTTGCGTCCGGCTT
>JAJZEL010000176.1 GCA_021828575.1 Pseudomonadota bacterium | reverse complement strand
CTATCTTCAGCATGGCGCCCATCCCTATCTGGATGGACGGTTCTTTCGCATGCTGGGTGAGCGCATGGCTGGACAGGCCCTGCTCATCATGGCCATGCGGAATGGAAATCCTGTGGGGTGTGCGCTGAACCTCATTGGAGAGGACAGATTGCATGGGCGTTATTGGGGTGCCGTCGAATACTGGCCCGGGCTGCATTTTGAAACCTGTTATTACCAGTCCATTGAATACTGCATTCGCCATGGCCTCCGGTTTTTTGAAGGCGGGGCGCAGGGAGAGCACAAACTGGCCCGTGGTTTGTTACCGGTCAGGACGCAATCGTGGCACAAGCTGGCCAATTCGGTTTTTTCAGGAGCGGTGGCACGATTTCTTGAAAAGGAAACGCGCGGGGTCGAGCATTATCGAAATGAACTGCTGGAACATGGTCCTTTCCGAAAAAACGGACAATCATGAGAGGCACAGGGCCACCTGCTTGTATAACGCGGCATTGATGTCGGTGGCGGTGATGATGCCCACAAGTCGGCGTCCCTGGTCCACCACGGGTATGTGGTGAATGGCGCGGGTTGTGATGATTTTGATCAACTCGGAAATCGGCGTATCCACAGTGGCCGTGTAGAGGCGATCCGTCATGATTTGTCCCACGGTTTCAGGTTTTTCGGAATGTGTGGTGGTCGTGGGCTGAAGAAGGTTTTTCAGTCGTTCTTTCAGGTGGTTCAGCGGCACCTGTTCGAGTTGATGCAGAAAATCGGTGATGGTCACGATGCCCAACACACGGGAGTACCGATCCACCACGGGAAGGGCGCGGACGTGGTGTTTTTTCAGTAATGCCCAGGCCTCGTCGAGAGGAGTGGCAAACTCCACCGTTACCACGTCATGTGACATGACGTGCCGGCAAGTCAGCCCGGAGTGACGTTGAAAGGCATGATCCACAGCGAGGTTGTACAGTTCCACCAGTTCGCCTTCCTGGACATCCACGAAAACCCCCAAGGTGTTCACAGCGTGTGAAAGGTCTTCATGGGTGAGTCCCAGCCGGATTCCGGGCAGGTCATCTCCGGTGAGATGAGGGTTGGGTGCTTTCTGGGCCGAGGTCCAAGGATAAGGTCGTTTCAGGATGACACGGTTGATAAACAGTGTCAGGATCAGGATCAATCCCACGTTCGCTTCCTGAGCCAGTCCCAGGGTCAGCATGTCCCTGGCGGAGTGGGGGGCGGAAATCACCATGAGAAAAGCCATGGCACCTCCAGGTGGATGGACGCAATTCAGCCGGGCCATGATCCAGATACTGCTGCCTACAGCCAGCGCGGCAGCCAGCGGAGGGTAGGGAATCAGCCACAGGCTGGCAAATGCGCAGATCGTCCCGAAAAAACATCCTCCCAGCACTGCCCAGGGCGCAGCAACCGGGCTATGGGGCAACGCGTACAGGATGACGGCACTGGCCCCCAGCGGGGCCAGAAGCCATAAATGGCCGACCGGGAATTCGTAAAGCAGAGTGCCTGCGCCTGCCGCGTACAACAAGGCTCCCAAAGCCGATCGCCAGCGCTCCGCCGGAGGCATCGGTGTAGCGTCCACATGAAAGAACCGTGTCCAGTAATTGACGAAAGTGGAAAGCGATGCAGTCCTCATCGTGAGGACACTCCCTGGGAAACGGCCCATACGGCCGCTTCCACCCGAGAGTGGAACTTGAGCTTCTTGAGCAGGTTCCGGATGTGGACCTTGACGGTGCTTTCCATGATGTCCAGCTCCCTGGCAATCATTTTGTTGGACAACCCCTGGGACAGACAGTAGAGAATGGTGGTCTCGCGATCGGTCAGGTCGGCTAGCTGGCGAATGGGGCCACCCGGATCCTGGGATAGCGTCGATACCAGCATCTGGGCCAACCCTTCGCTGAGCACCGTTTTTCCGTACAGTGATTCTTGTAGGTAATGCAGCATGAGTTCGGGATCCGTGTCCTTGAGAAGATAACCATCAGCGCCGGAGCGCATGGCATCCACCAGATCGCGGGGGGCATCTGAAACCGTCAACACGATGATGCGAGCCTCGATGCCTTCAGCGCGCATTTTTCTCAGGGTGGCAATGCCATCCTGACCGCTGCGCATGTGCAGATCCAGCAGGATGAGGTCAGGTTGAAGGCGATGGGCCAGTTCCACGCCTTTTTCACCAGTGTCGGCTTCTCCTGCAGGTTTCAGGTGTGGCGTGGATGCCAGCAATTCAAGCACTCCTTTCCTGAACAGGGGATGATCATCAATGACCAGAACTGAAGCATTCTCAGGCAGGGCGTTTTGCATGGGTGTGGATTCAGGGCAGCCTGTGCTGGTGAGCATAAGGGGTCAGGGCCACGAAGGAAAGATCCACTCGGGTACCTCCTTCGGGGCGTGGTTCCACGTGCAGTTGCCCATGAAGGCTTGCGGCACGGTCATTCATGATGGTCAGGCCGTAGTGATGATGTTCTGGCAGTGTTGGGGGAAGGCCGATGCCATTGTCCTCGACGATGACCTGGACACGCCTCAGGGTGTCGGAAGTGACAGCCACTCGCGCCCATGAAGCATTGGCATGTCGGCGTATGTTGACCAGGGCTTCGCGGACGATCCGGAGCAAATGCACTTCCTCGTTGGCGGAAAGCTCCATGCTGTTCATGTGCTGTTCCAGTTCGATGGTGAAACCGCATTGTCGCGACATTTCCTGGGTCAGTTGCGCCAGGGATTCAGTGAACGGTGTTTCGCCAGGGGATAGTCGGAATGTGTTCAGAAGCTCACGCAGTTCCCCGTATGCCAACCCCAGGCCAGCTTTCAGTTCGTCGATGGTTTTATGGATTTCCGGGTGGTCGGGTGTTTCCAGTTTTTCACCCAGCCGATTTTGCAGCAATGTCAGCTGAATTTTCAGATAAGACAGGGACTGGGCAATGGAGTCATGCAATTCGCGGGCAATGACTGAACGTTCTTCAAATACGGCCAGACGGTGACGTTCCTCGGCACGCCGGGTATTGGCAAGGGCAGTGGCCACATGGTGTCCCAGTGTTTCCAGTACCTGAATCTGCCAGGGCTCCAGAGGCCGGTCAGGTAGTAACTGGAAAGGCATGACCCCCTCCCACTGTCCACCCCCTGTCAGTGGAACACTGACCAGGCGTGTTTCGCCCAGCTGGTGAAGATTGATGCCTGTGGTGGGCCCCGTGCCAAAACAAATGGTGCAGCCCAGTTTGTTGCAAAGCTCGGCCCTCTCGTTTTCGGGCATGTGGGTGGCCAGGGGGTAGGCGCGTTCTTCATCGTTTTGACGAACGCAGATGATGCCCTGACCCAGTCCCAGTTCTGTTTCCACATCCTGAAGCAGGTCCAGCAATTTTTCCTGGGTCAACTCACCTTCGGAAAGCCGGCTGGTGGCACGGTACAGCAGCGCCAGTGAATGATTGCGCTGTTGGAGTTCGCGTGTTTTCTCTGCCACCAGAAATTCCAGATGGCCAAGCCGGGATTGTTGTTCACGGGCGATATTTTTGCGAAAGAATGACAACCACTTTCCCATCAACCCGGATCTGGCGGGGGGCGCATCGCTGCTCAGCGGATTTTCCGGGTGGGTGTGGGGCATGTGGGGGAAGGAGTCCATGCGGACCCCCATTATCCATGCCAATGGCACATCTGTGAAATACCACGATGGAGGTACGAACCAGTTACCCATTCCGATGAATTGTGTAGCCCGGGTGTTGGTGAAACCATGCGCACTGTGGGCTCCGCACTTTGCGGGACACAATCTGGGCCAATTTCAAGGGGTATGTGACATGAGTCTTTACGAGCAATTGGGTGGTGATGCGGCTGTGAACGCCGCTGTGGATATTTTTTACCGGAAAGTGCTGAAGGATGCACGCATCAGCCGTTTTTTTCAGGGCGTGGACATGGAGCGCCAGGCGGCCAAGCAGAAAGCCTTTCTGACCATGGCGTTCGGAGGTCCCAACAACTATTCCGGACTGGACATGCGACGTGGTCATGCCCATCTTGTGGCCCAGGGACTCGATGATTCCCACTTTGATGCCGTGGTGGAACATCTGGGGGCAACACTCAAGGAATTGAATGTGCCGGATGCGCTTATTGTCCAAGTGGCGGCCATTGCAGAAACCACGCGCAATGACGTGCTCGGCAAATAAATTTCATGGCCATCATCGAGCTCGAGGGAAAGTCTTATCCTTGCGAGGAAAATGAAACAGTCCTCGATTGCCTGACGCGCCATGGGGTTCAGGTGCCATCTTCTTGTCGGGCGGGTGTTTGCCAATCCTGCATGATGCGCGCCGAGCAAGGCGAGATCCCCAAGGCAGCCCAGGTTGGGCTCAAGCCGACGCGTGTGACACAGGGTTATTTTCTGGCGTGCAGTTGCAAACCACAGGATGATCTCCGCATCCGGTTTCCGGATGCGGAGGGTTTGCGCATGGGTGCGCGCGTGGTGGGCAAGGAACTGCTCAGTCATGACATCGTGGCTGTCCGTCTTGTGCCCGACAAGCCCATGGACTATCGGGCTGGTCAGTTCATACGGCTGTTCAGGGATGGCGGTCTGTCACGCTGTTATTCGCTGGCCAGTGTTCCCGTTCTGGATGAATGGCTGGAGCTGCATGTGCGCCATGTTCCCGGAGGACAAGTCAGTGGTTGGGTCCATGGGGATCTGAGTCCAGGCGACAGCGTGCAGATTGCAGATTCCTCCGGACATTGTTTCTATGTTCCTGACCAGCAAGACAGAGCCATGCTGCTGGTGGGGACCGGGTCAGGCCTTGCCCCGTTGTATGGCATTGTGCGTGACGCGCTGCATCAGGGGCATTGGGGCCCCGTCTGGTTGTATCACGGCAGTCATGGTTCAAAGGGTTTGTACCGCGTTGACGAATTGCATGAACTGGAAAGACAGTTTGCGAATTTTCACTATGTACCTTGCGTATCTCATGAGAAACCCTCGAACGGTATGAGGCAGGGAATGGTTCTGGATGTGGTGGCTGGTGACCATGAATCGCTGGATGGCTGGCAGGCATTTCTTTGCGGGCATCCGGACATGGTGACTTTGGGAAAAACCCAACTGTTTCTGTCAGGGGTTTCCCTTTCTGAAATTTACGCTGATCCCTTCGTCGCGTCCTGACATCCCTTTCTGCCCTGTCCAAAACCGGGTAGCCTGTGCCCTCCCAAATTCGATGCAGGAGGGGTTCCATGTCTGACCAAGCAATGAGTAAAGAGGTGCTGGACCAGTTGTTCTGCACGGCGCGTACAGCCCACGGGTTTTTGCCCGGTTCGCTTCCGGAAGGCACGGTGGACAGGCTTTTCGAGTTGGCCCAATGGGGCCCTACCGCCTTCAATGCCTTGCCAGCACGTTTCGTGTTCATTCAGTCCCGGGAGGCCAGGGAACGCCTGTTGCCCAGCCTGTCGCCCGGCAATCTGGCCCAGACTCTGGCGGCTCCCCTGACTATCATCGTGGCCTACGATCTGAAGTTTTATGAACATTTGCCCAGGCTTTATCCCGCTTATGACGCCCGCAAGCTTTATGTAGGCAATCCCCAGTTGGCTGAGCAGGTGGCGTTTCGCAACAGTACGTTGCAAGGTGCCTACCTGATGATGGCGGCCCGCGCTCTGGGGTTGGACGTGGGCCCCATGTCCGGATTCAACGCAGACAAACTCAACCATGAGTTTTTCCCCGATGGGCGCTGGAAAGCGAACTTTCTGGTAAACGTGGGGGTGGCTGACCCTGCTTCTTTTTATCCACGGGGCCCCCGGCTGACCTTTGAAGAAGGGGCCGAGCTGTTGTAGGGATGTGTATCGTCTTTAAGTGGGTGCCAACAAGTTGCAATTTTTTGACACTTTGTGTGGAGGGGGGTGAAGTGTAGAGCCCCCTTCAGACGATGTTGGGTTTTGTGTCATTTTGGCTTTGACTGCGCCATTTTGGCTTTGACTGCGCCATTCTTATCCCCTATCCTCTGCGCTTATAGTTCTTTGTAACATTAAAGAACTATTCCGACTATACATATAATAGTTTGCAAAAATATGCAACATATAGACTGAGGAGGGACCCTATGATGATGGATATTCTTTCCAGAGACCGCACTGTCGCTGATCCCGGATTCAACCGTTGGCTGGTACCGCCAGCCGCCTTGGCGATACACCTTTGCATCGGCATGGCTTATGGCTTTTCCGTGTTCTGGTTGCCCATGTCCAAACTGCTGGGAGGCATCGATGATCCTTCCTGCAAGGCTCAAGGGTTGATGGCCGAAATGTTCAGTACTTCATGCAACTGGAACGTGCCATCGGTGACCCACACGTTCGAAATGTTCATTGCCGTGTTGGGGATAGCGGCCGCCTTGTGGGGAGGTTGGCTTGAGCATGCGGGGCCACGCAAGGCGGGTTTCATTGCAGCACTGTGCTGGGGAGGCGGGCTGGTGCTGGGTGGCATTGGTGTTGCCATGCACCAGTTGTGGTTGCTATGGCTGGGTTGCGGAATCGTTGGCGGCATAGGCCAGGGGTTGGGTTACATCAGCCCGGTGTCCACGTTGATCAAATGGTTCCCCGACCGGCGTGGCATGGCTACGGGCCTGGCCATCATGGGCTATGGCGGAGGCGCAATGATCGGAGCCCCCATTGCCGTGGCCCTGATGAAGCACTACGGTGCGGGCAACAGTTCTGCAGGTGTTTCGGCCACGCTGATCACCATGGGTCTGCTGTATTTCATCGTGATGTCCGCAGGAGCCTTCGGATTCCGGATTCCGCCCAGTGGCTGGAAACCGAGCGGGTGGGAAGCGCCGACTGAAGACACGGGTCGGGCCATGATCACGAGGAATCACGTTCATCTCGATGTGGCCTGGAAAACTCCACAGTTCTGGCTGATCTGGGGAGTTCTGTGTCTCAACGTGACGGCGGGTATCGGTGTGATTTCCATGGCAAGTCCGATGTTGCAAGACGTTTTTGGCGGGCACCTCATCGGCGCGGATGAGCTCACTGCGCTGACTCCTGCCCAGAAAGCAGCGGTAGCGGCTTCTGCTGCGGGCCTTGTGGGATTGATCAGTCTTTTCAACAGCTTGGGGCGCCTCTTCTGGGCCAGCATTTCTGACCATATCGGACGCAAGGCCACCTACTACACCTTTTTCATTCTAGGCATTCTCCTCTATTGCAGCCTGCCTACACTAGGACACATGGGGCTTGCCGGGGGATTCGTGGTAGCCATTTGTCTCATACTTTCCATGTATGGCGGGGGGTTCTCCACTGTTCCCGCCTACCTTGCGGACATTTTTGGTACGCAGATGGTGGGAGCCATCCATGGGCGTCTCCTGACCGCATGGTCTGTGGCGGGGATCGTGGGACCCTTTCTGATTGCCGCTGTCCGTCAGATGCAAATCGACTCGGGCGTGGCCCACAATCTGGTGTATGACCGTACCTTGTACATCCTGGCCGGGTTGTTGTTCGTGGGCCTGCTTCTGAACATGATGGTCAAGCCAGTGCATGAAAGCCACCACATGTCAGCGGATGATCTGGCACGGGAAAAATCCCTCCAGCACGAACAGCGCACGGCCGGGCAGGCAGAAACGGCTGCCAGAGGTGTTTTTGGATTGGCGGGGGGGGTGGCCTGGCTGGCTATCGGGATCCCATTTCTGACGGGTGTCTACATCGCACTGCAAAAAGCAGCTGCTTTGTTCTGAGGCGCTTCCTAGTCCTGTGACGAGACTTCCAGTGCTCGTCGCAGGGTTTTCAGCTGCTTCTCCAGTGCGAGCAGGGTTTCCTCTCCCAGTGGGCCAAAAGCGGCTTCCAGATATTGCAGGTGGGCGGGAAACACTTTTTCAAAGAGTGCCTGCCCCTTGGGGGTCATGGCGATCAGGAAACTTCTTTTGTCTTCGGGGTGTTCCTGTCGGGTCAACAGCCCTTTTTTTTCAAGGCGGTCCAAAACGCCTGTGAGCGTACCCTTGACCATCAAGGTTTTTTCGCCGATTTCCCTGCAACTCATTCCCTGCGTATTGCCCAGCGTTGCAATCACATCAAATTGACTGGTGGTCAGCCCAAGGGAGCGGATATGCCTTCCCGAATAGGTGTCGAAGGCCTGGAAGGTTTTGACCAGTTCTCGGAGTGTGGGTAGAAAGTTCATGCTTGCGTAAAATGTACGAATGCGTACAATATAGTTCACACGCGTACATTATAGGGGAAATACAGATGCCTTACGCAATTGAAGTGAAGAAAGGCCAGGAATACTGGTTCTGCACCTGTGGCAAGAGTGGAACGGGGTTGTGCAATGGCTCTCATGAAGGGTCAGACAGGAGTCCAAGCCAATTCGTGGCTGAAAAGGATGACACGGTATACATTTGCGGATGCGGTCACAGTTTTGACAGTCCCTTTTGCGATGGTACCCACAAGACACTTCAGGGGAGTTGATCATGGCTAGTACGGTAGTGGTGTTTCATAGTGGTTACGGACACACCCGAAAACAGGCGGAGGCCGTGGCTCAGGGGGCGGGTGCAGAATTGCTGCCAATTGATGCAGAAGGACAGTTGACGGATGACCAGTGGGCCGTTCTGGATGCTGCGGATGCCATCATCCTGGGTTCTCCCACCTATATGGGCACCGTGTCGTGGCAGTTCAAGCGGTTTGCGGACAGCAGTTCCAAGGCCTGGTTTTCCCAGAAGTGGAAAGACAAGGTGTTTGCCGGATTCACCAATTCGGCGACCATGAACGGAGACAAGTTATCCACGTTGCACTACCTGTTCACCTTGGCCATGCAGCATTCGGGAATCTGGGTGGGAACCGGAATGATGCCTTCCAATAGTAAGGCCGCACAGCGCAATGACCTGAATTTTGTGGGTTCGTTTTCGGGGGCCATGATGCAAACGCCTTCCGATGCCAGTGTGGATGAAGTGCTGGAAGGTGATCTTGAAACGGCCCGACAGTTTGGTGTCCGGGTAGCTGAAGTCGCTCGACGCCTGAGGGGGTGAAAGTGAGGATTCTTCATACCATGCTGAGAGTGGGGCATCTGGACCGCTCCGTGGCGTTTTATCGCGATGTGCTGGGCATGACGGAGCTGCGCCGGAAGGATTATCCCGAAGGCCGGTTCACCCTTTGTTTTATGGGATATCAACCAGAGAGCGATGGGGCGGTTCTGGAGTTGACCCACAACTGGGATGTGGACCGGTACGAACTGGGGAATGGTTTTGGCCATCTGGCGATTGAAGTCGGGGATGCGGCAACGGCGTGTGAAGCGGTGCGTGCCAGGGGTGGCAAGGTGGTGAGGGAGGCTGGTCCCATGAAGCACGGTACTACGGTGATTGCCTTCGTGGAAGATCCGGACGGCTACAAAATCGAATTCATACAAAGGGGAACCGGGGAGTAGAATCACTTCCCATGAATGATCCTTTCAAAGGCGGGCCCTGGCATCCCTTCGCTGGACTTTCGGGCTTTGGGCCGCCGCATGTGGAGCGTGTTCCCACCGAACCGTTGCAAAACCCCCACTGGTTGGCCTGGAATCAGTCGTTGGCCCGTCTGCTGGATCTGCCCGCAGAGCCAGGACACGAATGGTTGGCCCGATTTTCCGGACAGTTGGAGGAGTTGCCCTGGTGTACGGCTTATGCGGGCCACCAGTTTGGGGTCTGGGCAGGTCGCCTGGGGGACGGACGGGCGCATCTTTTGGGTCAGCGCCAGGACAGGAATGGGATTTGGCAGGAAATCCAGCTCAAGGGTGCCGGACACACCCCTTTTTCCCGGATGGGTGATGGTCGTGCGGTGCTGCGTTCGTCCATACGCGAATATCTTGGTTCCGAAGCCATGGCTGGCTTGGGGATTCCCACCACGCGTGCATTGGCACTGGTGGGGTCAGACCAGCCTGTCATGAGGGAAACCATGGAAACGGCCGCCATCGTGACCCGGGTGGCTCCCAGTTTCATCCGTTTCGGGCATTTCGAATACTTCGCCCAGAAGCGTGATACGGCAAAACTGAAGCAACTGACCGATATGGTGGTTCAACGGTTTTATCCGGAGGCAGCCCATCATCCGCTGCCTGCGCTGGCCATGCTTTCCAGAGTGGTCGAGCGGACCGCCCATCTAGTGGCTGACTGGCAAGCCGTGGGTTTCTGCCACGGCGTCATGAACACGGATAACCAGTCAATACTGGGGCTGACGCTGGATTACGGGCCATTTGGGTTCATGGACCGGTTTGATGCCCACCATATTTGCAATCACTCTGATTCTGAAGGGCGCTACGCCTATTCGCAACAGCCTGCCGTGAGTGAGTGGAACTGTGTGGTGCTTGCCAATGCCCTCTGGCCGCTGATCGGAGACGAACAGGCCACGCGTGACGTGCTGCAAGCATTCCGGCCCGCTTTCGAGCGTCGGCATACCCGCCTTTTCAGGAGAAAGCTGGGATGGGTTCGCGAGCATGATGACGATGAGGACCTGATTTTCAGGGGGCTTTTGCTCCTGCATGAACAGGGCATGGACTTCACCCGGTTTTTCAGGGCATTGTCCCGGTTTTCACTGGACGATACTTCATGTCCGGTATGGACCGGGGATCCGTTTCCTCGGGAGGAAGCCTGGAGCGAATGGGTCAGGGACTACCGTGCGCGATTGCAGTGGGAGCAATCAGGGGACGCCGCACGACATTTGCTGATGCAGCAAACCAATCCGGCATTCGTGCTGCGCAATTACCTTGCCGAAGAAGCCATACGGGCTGCCACGGAGGGAGATACCAGCGTTCTTCGGCGGTTGGAAACAATTCTGGCCAGTCCCTTTGAAGACCATCCGGAAGAGGCATCATGGGCCGCCATGCCTCCGGGATGGGCCGCCTCACTTTCTGTCAGCTGTTCGTCGTGACCAGTCAGGCCAAAGAGTACCGCTATTATGACCTGCTCATGGCAGCGTTCGTCTGCATCCTGCTTTGCTCCAATTTCATTGGAGCGGCCAAGCAAACCGAAATTCATTTGCCTGTGGCAGGGACGCTCACGGTAGGGGCCGGAGTGCTTTTTTTCCCCATTTCCTATTTTTTTGGTGATGTGCTGACGGAAGTGTATGGCTATGCACGGGATCGGCGCGTGGTGTGGGTCGGATTTTCAGCACTGTTTTTCGCTTCCCTGATGGCCTGGGTGGTAGTACACATTCCTCCGGCTCACAATGAATTCATGGGGGTGTTTCAGGGACAGCTGGAAGGCGTATTCGGGAATGCCTGGCGCATTGCCCTGGCCTCCATGGTCGCTTACTGGTGCGGCAGCTTTGCCAACAGTTTTGTACTGGCGCGTCTCAAGGTCATGACGGAAGGACGCTGGCTCTGGTTGCGTGCCATTGGTTCGACGGCAGTGGGGGAGGCGCTGGATTCATTGTTGTTCTACGGACTGGCTTTTTATGGGGTGTGGAATACGCATGACCTGATCCAGGTGGCCCTTCTCGAATATGTGCTGAAAACAGGATGGGAAGTGCTGGCAACCCCATTGACCTATGCCATGGTGAATTTTCTGAAGCGGGTGGAACATGAAGATCACTATGACAGAAAAACCCGGTTTACTCCTTTTTCCCTCGATGTTTGAACATGCCAGGAGATGCCATGAATGAAGAACAGCTTCGGGTCAGGCTCAGCCGAGAGTTGCCGAAATGGTCCTGGGACGGGCAGTGCATCGTCCGGACATACCGGACCAGCGGTTGGTCTGCGACACTGCAGGTGACCAATGCCATTGCCTATCTTGCCGAGGCCAGCTGGCATCATCCTGATCTCGAAATCTCCTGGGGGCACGTGATGGTGCGTCTGACCACTCACGATGCCGGAGGGGTCACGGACAAGGACCTGGATCTGGCTCATCGGATGGAAAGCCTTGTGTTGCAAAATCCAGGTGGTCATCACCATCCGCTGGTGCTGGAATCATAGGGGACGCTGTTGCCTGAATTGCCGGAAGTGGAGGTGACGAGACTGGGCATTGCTCCGCGATTATCAGGGCAGAAGGTCATGGCGGTTCACGTGCGTGAACACCGTCTGCGCTGGCCTGTTTCCCCGCAACTGAAGGAGTTGTTGGCCGGGCATCGGGTCCATCAGGTGGGCAGGCGAGCAAAATATGTGCTGCTGGAATTCGGGCATGGCACGCTCGCCATTCATCTGGGCATGTCGGGGTCATTGCGACTGTCTACCTGCCAGAGCGCACCGGGCAAACATGATCATGTGGATTTGGTGCTTGAGGAAGGGACAGTCCTGCGTTACAACGACCCACGGCGATTCGGGGCTTTCCTCTGGTTGTCAGGCAACCATCCGGATCCCTTCGTGAAAAACCTGCTGGACCATCAGGGGGTCGAACCACTCGGACCGATTCTGACAGGTGACTGGCTGTGGGAACGGACGAGGGCCCGGCAGATGGCAGTCAAACAGATGCTGCTGGCGGGCAAGGAAGTGGCGGGTGTTGGCAACATCTACGCCAGCGAATGCCTGTTTCGCGCAGGGATACACCCGTTGCGCCCATGCGCACGCATCAGTCGGCAGCGTTATGGTTCTTTGGTGCACTCCATCAGGGAAGTGCTGAGCGAAGCTATCGTCCAGGGAGGGAGCACCCTCCGGGATTTCGTGGACAGCGCGGGCCGGGCCGGTTATTTTCAGAATGCCCATCGGGTTTATGGTAGGGAGGGGCAACCCTGCCTGCGGTGCGGCGCACCGATTCGCATGATCAGGCAGGGACAGCGCTCTACCTGGTATTGCGCTCGTTGTCAGCGCTGACGGATGTTTTCCAGGGCACGAGGGTAATCCCGCTCCAGTGCCGCATCACAGTTCAGGGAAAAATCCAGGTCATGAAGCAGTCCGTCGCTGACCCCGTATACCCAGGCATGTATTGTCAGGTTCTGACCCCGTTTCCATGCATCCTGAACCACCGTGGTGCGACAGACATTGGCCACCTGTTCCACCACGTTGAGTTCACATAGCCTGTCGTGACGCTCGTCCATCGGGAAAGACTGCACGAGGCCCGCATGCTTGTCGTGGACATCACGCACATGTCGTAGCCAGTTGTCAGCCACACCTACCCGTGTCCCCATGAGTGCGGCATGGACACCAGAACAGCCGTAGTGTCCCACGACCATGATATGGCGCACGTGCAACTTGTCCACGGCAAACTGCAGTACGGACAGGACGTTCAGGTCCGAGTGCACCACCACATTGGCCACATTCCGATGAACGAACACTTCACCGGGGGCCAGACCGGTAATCTGGTTTGCGGGCACGCGCGAGTCAGAGCACCCTATCCACAAATACTCTGGCTCTTGCTGATTGGCCAGACGTTTGAAATAGTCAGGATCTTCGGCCAGGATGGTTTTCACCCAGGCGCGATTGTTGTCGAACAGGGACTTCAAGGTCATTCTTTTCCCCAGAGGGCGATGAGGGTCGTGAAGGCGCGTGGCAAGTATAGCCCGTGGTGCGCCGCATTCAAATCATGCGACAGCGTTTTCTGAGATAATGCACGAACCCCTTCCTTCGGTTTTCTGTCCATGAGGCTGGATCGACGCTTTTTTTTGTTGGGCAGCATTCTTTTCCTGGTGGCGTCGTTCCTGATTTCTCGAACGTTCAGCCGTGAAATGGAAGGAATCAACCAGGTGTGGAGTCAACAGTTTGTTGAACGGCAGGTGCTCTACGACCGTTATCGCACCCTGTCTCCGCTGATTGAAGAAGTTCGCCTGGCGCGCCGGTTGGTGAATGAACCCGCCATCGTGAACATGACCGTCAATGAAGGCACTCCGCTTGTTCGCCAGGAAGGACTGAAGGTTTTAGAAGCTTATCGCGAGCGATTCCTGGACCACACCGTTTTCCTTGCCCTGGCACGCAGTGGAGATTACTACTTCAATGATGCACAGGGTCTCTGGTCGCACAAACCGCTGCGCTACCAGTTATCCAGGTATGACCCGGATGACCGCTGGATCTATCAGGCA
>JAJZEL010000174.1 GCA_021828575.1 Pseudomonadota bacterium | reverse complement strand
AGTGGAACCAGGGGGTGGTGAACAAGCTCACCGGGGGTCTGGCCCAGATGGCCAAGGCGCGCAAGGTGACCGTGGTGCGGGGAACTGGCCGATTCGTGGATGCCCACCACCTGGAAGTGACATCGCTTGGCGCAGAAACCACCCTGATCCGGTTTTCCAAAGCCATCATAGCGGCAGGTTCACAGCCAGTGACCTTGCCTTTTCTCCCGACCGATCCGCGCATCGTGGATTCCACGGGTGCCCTGGCATTGCCTTGTGTGCCGCAACGGATGCTGGTGATAGGGGGTGGCATCATTGGCCTCGAAATGGCGACCGTGTACTCTGCTCTCGGAAGCCGGATCCATGTGGTGGAAATGCAGGATGGGCTGATGACCGGGGCGGACCGCGATCTGGTCAAGTTGTGGAGTCGCAGGAACATGCGGCGTTTTGAAAAGATCATGCTCAAAACCCGCACAACGGCTGTGGAAGTGCGAGAAGATGCGCTCTGGGTCACCTTCGATGGTGATCAGGCGCCTCCCGAGGCATTGCCCTATGACCTCGTCCTGGTGGCTGTCGGCCGTCGGCCCAACGGACATCAACTGGGAGTGGAGCAGGCGGGTGTCCAGGTGGACGAGCGGGGTTTCATCCCCGTGGATGCACAGCAACGCACCAATGTGCCACACATTCATGCCATTGGTGACATCACGCCCGGGCCCATGCTGGCTCACAAGGCCGTGCATGAAGGGCATGTGGCGGCAGAAGCTGCGGAAGGGCAGCGCCGCTACATGGACGCTCGCCAGATACCTTCCGTGGCCTATACGGATCCGGAAGTGGCCTGGACAGGGGTTACCGAAGACCAGGCACGTGAACAGGGGCTGGAGTACGAAAAAGCGGTATTTCCATGGGCAGCTTCCGGTCGGGCCATTGCCAGTGGGTATGAAGATGGTGCCACAAAACTCCTGTTCGACAAGGCGACCCAACGGGTCATTGGCGGTGGCATCGTGGGGTTGCATGCAGGCGATCTGATTGGTGAAATCTGCCTCGGAATCGAAATGGGCGCGGAAGCCATGGACCTGGCCAGGACCATTCATCCACATCCCACGCTGGGTGAAACCGTGGGTATGGCCGCTGAACTTTACGAAGGGGTGTGCACCGATCTGTTGCCTCCCCGAAAGCGTTGAATTACCAGGACAGCATGCGCATTCTTCTCAGTAACGACGACGGTTATTTTTCCCGGGGCATCGCTGCTCTTGCAGGCGCGTTGGCTCCTTTGGGACAACTCACGGTGGTGGCTCCGGACGCCGAACGCAGTGGCGCCAGCAACTCCCTGACGCTTGACCGTCCCCTGGTGGTCAGACGGGCCCAGAACGGTTTTTATTACGTCAACGGCACCCCCACCGACTGTGTTCACATGGCGGTGACCGGTTTTCTGGACGAGCCTCCCGACATTGTGGTTTCAGGGATCAACCATGGGGCCAACATGGGAGATGACACCATTTATTCGGGTACCGTGGCGGCAGCCACCGAAGGGTATCTTCTGGGCATTCCTTCCATTGCCGTCTCCCTGGTCAGTGGTCAGGGCAATCACTTTGAAACGGCAGCCCAGGTGGCAGCGGCATTGGTGACACGAATACAAGGCGCGCCTTTTCGCGAGCCCACGCTGCTCAATGTCAATGTGCCCGATGTTCCCTACGAGCAAATTCGAGGCATGCTCATCACCCGTCTCGGTCGACGTCACAAGGCAGAGCCCGTCATTCGGTCGCGCAATCCGCGTGGAGAACCCATCTACTGGGTGGGCGCGGCCGGCCCGGCGGCAGACGCTGGTGAAGGCACGGATTTTGACGCGGTGAACCGGGGATGGGTGTCCCTGACACCGTTGCAGGTGGATCTGACTCATTACCAGCAGTTGGATGTGCTGAAGGACTGGCTGGGTTCATGATGAATGGGCTAGGAGCAGGTATTGGCATGACCTCCGACCGCACACGGTCGAGGATGGTGGAACGCCTGCGTGCGGCAGGCATCAGGGATGAGCGTGTTCTTTCTGCCATAGAAGGCGTGCCCAGGCACCTGTTCGTGGATGAGGCCATTGCCAATCGTGCCTATGAAGATTCCGCACTGCCCATAGGTTGGGGTCAGTTCATTTCTGCGCCATACATTGTGGCGCGGATGATGGAACTGTTGTGTGCCGGAACGCATCTGCGCAAGGTGCTGGAAGTGGGGACGGGTTGTGGCTACCAGGCTGTGGTGCTGTCGCGGATCGTCCAGGAAGTGTATTCGGTGGAGCGGTTGGGACAGTTGTTGACCAAAACCCGCAGCCGGCTGTGGAACCTCAAGATCACCAATCTTCGCCTCAAGCATGGCGATGGTCGCCTGGGCCTGCCGGAGGCAGCACCTTTTGATGGCATCATCGTGGCTGCGGCAGCACCGGTCATACCCCAGGCGCTGTTGGATCAGTTGTCTCCCGAAGGAAGGCTGGTCATTCCCGTGGGGCAGGACAATCATCAGCAACTGACGGTCGTGGAACGTCGTGACGGGGAATGGACCACTTCAACGGTTGAGGCTGTTCGTTTTGTTCCCCTGTTGGAGGAAACCTCATGAATCAGGTCAGAAAATGGGCCTTGTGCCTGGTGGCGACCGGCCTGGCGGGATGTGCCGGTTTGCCCCAGGAAGAAAGTGTCAGCACCCATCCCCCATCCAATGCCCAGATTGTCCACCCGCTGCCTCCTCCGGACAGCGAATCCGGCATGACCAGTTCGCTGAACTGGTCATGGCCGTTGGCAGGGTCTCACCATGTGGCTTTTTCTCCCCTGGGAAAAGGCATGGATTTCACCGTGCAGGCCAACGAACCCGTGCTGGCAGCAGCTAGCGGTATCGTGACTTTCGTGGGTGACAGTGTCAGGAATTATGGCAGGCTGGTGGTGATCAAGCACGACCAGAACTATCTCAGTGCCTACGGCAATAATGGGACCGTGCTGGTGAAGGAAGGCGAAGTGGTCAAACGGGGGGAACAGATTGCCACCACCGCGGCGCCTGCCTTCGGAAAATGGCATTTCGAGATCCGTTACCAGGGCAAACCCATCGATCCGGGACAGGTTCTGCCCAAAACCCGGCATTGAACATGGCCCAGACGGCCTTCATCAGCCCTCCCGACTGCGCGCTGCATCAGCCGGGTGACCACCATCCGGAAAGTCCGGCGCGCTGGATGGCCATTCAGGAGGCCATGCTGCAGTCCGGGCTGATGCCCTGCCTGCAGCTGGAAGAGGCGGGCCATGCCATGCGTCACCAGATTGAGCGGGCGCATTCTCCTTCCCATGTGGAAGACATTTTTTCTGCTTCGCCGGCCAGAGGGCTTGTTTATCTGGAT
>JAJZEL010000002.1 GCA_021828575.1 Pseudomonadota bacterium | reverse complement strand
CAAACCGCGGGTAATCGTGTTGGACCAGGGCTTCGAACAGAGGGTGTTCCGGGTGGGCCGTTTGGACCAGGAATTCCCCTGGCTGGTTGTGCCGCCCGGCCCGCCCGGCCACCTGCATCAACTGGGAAAAAAGTCGCTCGCCTGCACGAAAATCGCTGCTGTACAGGGCACCATCCACCTGAAGGGCCGCCACCAGCGTCAAACGGGGAAAATCATGTCCCTTGGCCAGCATCTGTGTGCCCACCAGAATGTCCACCTGAAGGGTTTCCACAGCTTGCCGCACGTCTTCCCAGTCCTCGCGTTTTGTCAGGCTGTCGCGATCCACGCGCAGCAGACGGGCTTCCGGAAAGCGTGCGCGCAGTTGCGCCTCCACATTCTGTGTGCCTTCGCCAATGGGAACCAGGTGGCTGTTGCCGCACGCAGGGCAACGCTGGGGAATGGACTGGTTTTCGCCACAATGATGGCAGCGCAAGTGTCTTGCCCGCAGGTGCACCACCATGCGGGCACTGCACCGTTCACAACCCGCCGTCCAGCCGCACTGGTCGCAAAGCAGTACTGGCGCGTGCCCTCTTCTGTTGATGAATACCAGGCTTTGTTCCTGACGTTGCAACCGTTTTTCAAGAGCGTCCAGGAGCGGGACGGAAAAAGCCTCATCCCTTGCTGGTGGGGGCAATAGTCTGACTTCCGGGAGCCTGGCTCCGCGCACAGCCCGATGGGTCAGTTCAAGAAGGCGGTAGCGATCCTGGCTGGCGTTATGCCAGCTTTCCATGGACGGCGTGGCCGAACCCAGAATCACCGGCACATGACGAAACCGTCCGCGAACCAACGCAAGGTCGCGTGCAGAGTAACGCAATCCCTCCTGCTGCTTGTAAGACGGGTCATGTTCCTCGTCCACGATGATGAGTCCCAGACGAGGCATGGGGGTGAAAACGGCAAGGCGCGTCCCCAGTACCAGCTGGGCAAGCCCTTGCTGGGCTTCGAGCCAGCGGGCCGCACGTTCTTTTTCTCCTAGTTGGCTGTGGAGGCTGACGAGCTTTGCGTGGGGGAACCGGTTGCCAAACCGGTGTTCCAGCTGGGGGGTCAGATTGATTTCAGGAACGAGCACCAGCACCTGTTGTCCGCGCGACAAGGCTTCTCCTATGAGTTGAAGATAGACTTCCGTTTTGCCGCTACCGGTTACGCCATGGAGCAGGAAAGGCAGGAATCCACGGGCCGATTTCAGACAATCAGTTACCTGACGTTGTTCTTCCGTGAGGGGGGGCGAAGGAGTTTCAAGTGGGGGTGGCGGGGTGCCAGTACGCCGCTTCGGGGGTACCCAGCCCGTGATTTTGCGTAGCGCTGGAGGGAGAGAACCCAACACCACCGATCCCAGCGGATACCGATAGTACTGGCTGCAAAAACGAAACAGTTCCAGGTCTTCCGTCCCGAAGGGTGGAACGTCCCGCCAGATGTCCCCCGCCGGCCTTATTTTTTCTGCCGGGTGGCTGGTGTCGGACTTGAGGCCCAGAATAAGTCCCACCACCTCGCGCTTGCCAAAGGGCACCTTGACCCGACGACCGATATCGTCAGGCAGAACATCGGGCGCTTCGTAGTCAAAAAGCCGATTCAGGGGAACATCCAGAGCCACTTCAATTATCGGCATGACAAAAGAAAGGGGCTTGTGGATAACTTTGTTTATAACTTCCAGGCTTCAGGCCCATTTCCGCCGACACTTATTCACAGGAGAGCTGGCCAGGCAAAGAGCAGGGAGTAAACCCCATATAAATCAGGCGGTTAATCTTCAAGCTCATTATCCTCTTGAATATTTAAGGATTTGTGTCTGACGTTCTCAATTGTGTATAAGAAACACAAGGGGGAGCAATGAAAAGACAGATTGTCAACAGTTTTTTATTATTCTTGCGTGGCAGGGAATGACCCGTTACCGGTGCGCCCCATGCACCGCGTCCACCAGACAGGCCACGTGGTCCGGATTGGTGAACCGGGAGATGCCATGCCCCAGATTGAACACGTGTCCCGGGTGGGGACCAAAACCGTCAATGATGCGTCTGGCCTCTCTTTCAATGGCCGACGAGTCACCAAACAGGACAGAGGGGTCCATGTTGCCTTGCAGGGCCACCTTGTGACCGACCCGCTCGCGGGCATCGGCAATGTCCACGGTCCAATCCAGGCCCAGCGCGTCAAATCCGGCTTCGGCCATGTCTTCGAGCCAAAGCCCGCCTCCCTTGGTAAAAGCGATGCTGGGAACGCGGCGGCCTTCAGATTCCCGGATCAGGCCTGCAGCGATCCTGGTCATGTAGGACAGGGAAAATTCCCGGTAAGCGGCCGGGGTCAGGGTGCCTCCCCAGGTATCAAACACCATGACGGCCTGGGCCCCGGCCTCGATCTGGGCGTTGAGGTAACGGATCACCGCCTCGACCGTGGTTTCCAGTATTCGATGCAGCAAGTCCGGACGGCGATAGAGCATTCCCTTGATGTGCCTGAAATCTTCAGACCCACCCCCTTCCACCATGTAGCAGGCAAGGGTGAACGGGCTGCCCGAAAAGCCAATGAGGGGAACGCTGCCGTCCAGGGCACGTCGGATCTGGCGCACAGCCTTGAGAACATAGTCCAGGTGTTCGGCCGGGTCCGGAACCGTCAGATTGCGAACTTCCCATTCATCCCGGAGGGGCCGTTCCAGTTTGGGGCCTTCACCTTCCGCAAAGTACAATCCCAGTCCCATGGCGTCAGGGATGGTCAGAATGTCCGAAAACAGAATGGCGGCATCCAGGGGAAATCGGGCCAGAGGCTGCAAGGTCACTTCCGTAGCCAGATCAGGATTCTTGCACAGGTCAAGAAAGCTTCCAGCTCGTGCTCGCGTGGCATTGTATTCAGGCAGATAGCGACCAGCCTGGCGCATGATCCACAGGGGCGTGTACGACGTGGGTTGACGCAGTAGCGCCCTCAACAGGTTATCGTTTTTAAGCATGAGTTATTCCAAGTGGTCAGCGTGGCAGTTCGGAATGGCCCATCAGGAATTCGTCCACGGCGCGCGCGGCCTGACGGCCTTCCCTGATGGCCCAGACGACCAGGGACTGTCCGCGACGGGTATCGCCCGCGGCAAACACGCCAGGGACGGAGGTCTGGTACTTTTCCGTGTCAGCCAGCACATTGCCCCGGGAATCCAGAGATACGCCCAGTTGCCCGAGCATGCCCTCGTGAACCGGATGGAGGTAACCCATGGCCAGAAGCACCAGATCTGCCTTGATTTCGAAGGATGAACCCGGGACTTCGCTCATGACCATCTGGCCCTGATCATTTTTTTTCCATTCCAGTCGTACGGCTTCCAGGTGTTCCACTTTGCCGTTGACGCCTTTCAGGGAT
>JAJZEL010000254.1 GCA_021828575.1 Pseudomonadota bacterium | reverse complement strand
GCCCATTTTGCAAGTTGTTGCTGAATTACTGTTTTTCCACTTCCAAATGGTCCTGGAATTGCAGCAGTACCACCTTTTGCAACTGGGAAGAATGTATCTAAAACGCGTTGACCTGTAAGTAATGGTTCTTCTGGAGGAAGTTTGCGAAGCACTGGTCGTGGTGTACGAACAGTCCACCAGCCTCAAACCTGCCGAGACCCGCTTCGGGCTCACCGCCAGGACGTCGGACTGGATTGCCTCCGGTGTTCCCGGACCGGATGCCCTGCTCAACAACGCCAAGTTGCGCAAGGCACTGTTTTCACCGGAAGTGCTGAAGGACGGGCGTAATACGGAAGCCGTGGAAGTGGCCCCCAATGTGCTGATGGCGGCGCGAGTGGTGGCCCATGAACCCTCCAGCCAGCGCCCCCTGGCGGACGTGAAGCCACAAATTGCCGATGCCTTGCGCAAGCAGGAAGCAGCCCGCCTGGCTCATGAGGCGGGCGAAAAAGCCCTGGCAGATCTGAAGGCCGGGAAAACGGTTTCGCTGAACTGGTTGCCCCCCCTGGCCCTGTCCCGTGACAAGGCTCTGGAAGGCAAGGCATCGCCCCAGGTCATGCAGGCTGCCTTCGGCATGAATGGCAACAAGACCCCTGGTTATGCCGGCGTGGATGTGCCGGAACGTGGTCATTACACCCTGGTGCAACTGGTTCAGGTGGCTCCGGGCAATCCGTCTGATTCCGAGGTGCGCATGCAGGCTGAGGCAGGCCTGACGAGGGCCTACAGCGATGAGGTCATGCTCGCGTTCCTCAATGGTCTGCGCAACAAGGCGGACATTCGCCTCGTGAACAAGAGCGTGCTGGAAGGCAAACAGTCCGGACAGAATTAAATTCTCAGTGGGATGGCCCCCTGCTCCTGAATATGGTGTTAAAGTGCAACACTGATGGAGGGCATAGAACCTCCCATGCACCGTTCCGTCTCGCGACGAATAACAACCCATTTTGAGAGTTGAACGCTGTCTGCATATCACGGGCTCATTCTGTTGTTTGGCATGCCCCGGTCCGGTTCAACGTGGTTGGGCAAGATACTCGATAGCCACCCGGACACCCTTTACCGTCACGAACCTGACGGTATGGGGCATGTGAACGACCTGCCGTTGCTGGTTCCTCCGGAACAGGCAGGGCAGTACGCTTCCCGGGTCGAGGAGTTCGTCCGCTCGTTGCCCCACATCAATCATTCCAAGGTCAGCGGCAAGCTTCCTGCATTCCCCAAAAACTATTATTCCAGTCACCAGTTGCTGTTCAAGCGCACCAACACGCTCGTGTCCAAACTGCTGGGACGCGTGGCAGGCGAGTTGCCATTGTTGCGTGTCAAGGACTATCAGGCCGTCCGCGACCTGCGCGTGGTCTGGAAGTCCATCGAGTCCCTGGGGCGGCTGGGTGCCCTGATCAGTCTCATGCCGCAGGCCATGGCCGTCCACCTGATCCGGCATCCCTGCGGTTACGTTCAGTCCGTGCTGCGGGGAGAGGGGCAGGGGCGATTCGTCGGGCCAGTGAAAACCAGTGAGGATTTTCCGGTATTCGAAATGCTGCTGGACACCACCCTGGCTCGCGCACAGGGACTGACCCTGGACGATCTGAAGGCCTGCTCACCCCTGGAACGCCTGGCCTGGCGCTGGACCCTGTTCAACGAGCAGGCACTGGAAGACACGGCAGGGCGGCCCAATTGCCAGCCGGTGCTCTACGAAGATTTGTGCGCCAACCCCGAACCCGTGAGTCGCGAGCTGTTCGAACGCCTGCATCTGGACTGGAATCCCCAGGTGGCCCGGTTCATCCGGCGCAGCACGGCCGTGAATCGGGAAGGTTTTTACAGCGTGTACAAGAATCCCCATCTTTCCGCAGAAAAATGGCGCACGGTGCTTTCCCCGTCCGACGTGAAACGGGTGACAGCCATTGCCTCACTGAGTCGTGCCGGACGGATGTATGCGGAGTGCCTAGAGGCCCAGTCCTGGGACGGTGGTGGAGAACCCCGAATCCACGTGCAGGATTTCTCCCGTCACGCCTGAGGCCAGGGGACTGCACAGGAACGCAGCCACGTTGCCCACTTCATCGATGGTCACATTGCGGCGCAACGGGGAGGTGGCTTCCACGTAACCCAGGAATTTGCCGAAGTCACCAATACCGGCTGCCGCCAGTGTCTTGATGGGACCGGCGGAAATGCCGTTCACGCGGATGCCGCGCGGGCCCAGGCTCTGGGCCATGTAGCGCACGTTGGCTTCGAGGCTGGCCTTGGCCAGGCCCATCACGTTGTAGTTCACCACGGATCGCTCGGCCCCGAGATATGACAGGGTCACCAGGGCCGCTTCGCGGCCTTCCATCATGGGCAGGGCAGCCTTGGCCAGGGCGGAGAAACTGTAGGAGCTCACGTCATGGGCAATGCGGAAGCTTTCGCGGCTGACATTGTCCAGATAGTCGCCCGCCAGTGCCTCGCGCGGGGCAAAGGCAATGGAATGAACGATGCCGTCCAGCCCTGTCCAGCGTTGGCCCAGTGACTTGAAAAGCGTGTCGATGTCTGCATCGCTGGATACATCGCAGGGCAACACTTGGTCCACGCCCAGCTCGGCGGCGAGTTTTTCCACGCGGGCACGCACGGCCTCGCCCTGATAGGTGAGGGCCAGGGCAGCCCCTTCGCGTTGCATGGCGCGGGCAATGCCCCAGGCAATGGAACGGTTGCTCAAGAGTCCGGTAATCAAAATTTGTTTCTGGGCCAGAAATCCCATGGCGCCTCCTTTTCGAATGCACGGTATGATACCGCACATGCTGCGTCTCCTTCTCATCCTTTGCGCCCTGTGGTTTTCACGGCAGGTGCTGGCCGCTCCCGAAAAAACCCTGCACCTCGTGTTGTCTGCCTCGGAAACGGGGTTTGATCCCGTCACGACCTCAGACCTCAACACGGCGTCCATCGAGGAGCAGATTTTCGATTCCCTGCTCACTTATGATTATCTAGCACGTCCGGCCAAACTGGTGCCGCGTCTGGCAGCCCGCATGCCGGTGGTCACCGACCAGGGCAGAACCTGGCTCTTCACCCTCAAGCGCGGTGTCCATTTTTCGCCGGACCCTGTCTTTCACGGGAAGATGCGGGAAGTGACGGCCCAGGATGTGGTGTACACCCTCATGCGGTTCATGGATCCCGGCAACCGTTCCCCCTACAAGTTTCTGGTGGAGGGCAAAATCGTGGGTCTGGACGAGCGCGAGGCGGCTGCCAGGAAGAGTGGTCATTTCGATTACGACACGCCCGTCCCCGGCCTCCAGGTGGTGGACCGCTACACCTTGCGGGTACGCCTCAAAACCACGGACTACAACTTCGGCCATGCCATGGCACAACCCATGTATGG
>JAJZEL010000226.1 GCA_021828575.1 Pseudomonadota bacterium | reverse complement strand
GCTGTCGTATCGTTTCCGACTCGCCGTGGATCAACCCGACACTCGCCTGGGGCTGCCAGAAGTGCAGTTGGGCATTGTTCCGGCCTGGGGGGGGATGAAGCGTTTGCCGCGACGCATCGGTCCTTCCATGGCCATATCCCTGATGCTTTCCGGCAAGACGGTGGATGCGCAGCGCGCGCTGTCCCTGGGGCTGGTGGATGCCTGTGTTCCCGCCAGGGTCATGAATCAGGCCGCCATGATGCGTGTTCTGGATCCGCGCCCTTCAGGATCACCAAGCTGGGTGCAGAAAATCCTGAATGGCCCGTTTAAACGTCTTGTGGTGCGTGGGGCCCTGGGGCAGTTGCAGCGCAAGGTGCGGCGAGTTCATTATCCGGCACCTTACACCTTGCTGGAAATATGGCAGAAGGCCGATGGGAATGCGTTGGCGACGCCTGCCTTGCTGCATCATTTACTGGAGGCGCCCACCACTCGCCATCTTATCCGTGTATTTCACTTGCAGGAACGCCTGAAAGCCTTTGGCAAGGGCACTGTTTTTGAGGTGAAACGCGTGCATGTGGCAGGCGCCGGTGTCATGGGCGGGGACATTGCCGCCTGGTGCGCCACTCGTGGATTATGGGTGACCTTGCAGGACCAAAGTTTGGAGCGCATTGCCCAGGCGGTGCAACGTGCCGATGATGATTTTCGACGTCACCACCGGTCAGGCCATGCTTTGCAGGCGGTGCGCGATCGGCTGGTTCCTGACCCGGAAGGGCATGGTGTCCGCCATGCTGATGTGATCATTGAGGCCATTTATGAAGATCCGGAAGCCAAACGGAAGCTGCTGGCAACCCTCGAAAGGTCGGCTAGCCCCCGGGCTTTGCTGGCCACCAATACGTCCAGTCTCTCGCTGGAAGAGCTGGCCCAGGATCTGAAAGATCCTTCGCGATTCGTTGGATTGCATTTTTTTAATCCGGTGGCTCGCATGCCTTTGGTGGAGGTGGTCAGTGGTTCAGGGACGGGCAAAGAGGCGTATGGGCTGGCTTGCGCCTTTGTGCTGGCGATGGGCAAATTACCGCTGCCAGTTCGGGATGCCCCGGGATTTTTCGTGAATGCCATGCTGGCTCCTTACATGCAGGAAGCGCTGCGATGCCTGGACGAAGGCATTTCACCGGCCACTTTGGATGAAGCGCTGGAAGCAGCAGGCATGCCCATGGGCCCGGTGGAGCTGATGGATACGGTTGGCCTGGACATTGTACTGGCAGCCGGTCGGCATATTCTTCACGAGTCAACTTCTCCCGGATTGGTCGCGTTGCTGGACCGGAATCACCTGGGGAAAAAATCGGGCCAGGGGTTTTATGCTTGGGAAAATGGAAGGGCGGTCAAACCTCCTGCCGGGCCTGTACCACCGGAATTGGCAGATCACCTGTTGAATGTTCTGACGGATCGGGCAGTTCGGCTGGTTCGTGATGGTGTGGTCCAGGACCATGATCTGGCGGACGCGGCTGCCATTTTTGGAGCAGGCTTCGCCCCCTTCACGGGAGGGCCACTGCACCGTAGAATGGCGGCTCAAAACCATGAGTGAACAACTTTCTTCTCCCTGGCTGGCCAGTTACCCTCCTGGCACCCCCCCAGACATTCAGACACTGCCTGACGATTCCATCGTCAAGGTCATGGAAGAGGCCTGTCGGGTTTATGCAGGACGCACGGCGTATTTGTGCATGGGAAAAGGCATTCTTTATGCCGAACTCGAACAGCTTTCACTGAATTTCGCCCGTTGGCTGCAGCTGCAGGGTCTCACAAAAGGCATGAAGGTGGCCCTCATGATGCCCAACGTCCTGCAGTATCCACTGACCTTGTTTGGCGTGTTGCGTGCCGGTGGCGTGGTCGTGAATTGCAACCCGCTGTATACCCCCAGGGAACTGGAATTCCAGTTGAAGGACTCGGAAGCAGAGTTTATCGTGGTGCTGGAAAATTTTGCCCACACTGTTCAGAGCGTGCTGCCCAGAACGCGGGTCAAGCATGTGGTGGTGACATCGGTAGGGGAGCTGCTGGGTCTCAGGGGTGTCCTGGTGGATAGTGTATTGCGCTGGGTCAGGAAGGCTGTTCCGCACTGGCATATTCCGCACGCCGTTCGGTTGTCGCAGACCCTCAAAACCCAGGGCATATCATCATGGATCCGGCCAGCCCTGCAAGCCGAGGACATGGCTTTCCTGCAGTATACGGGAGGCACCACGGGGCATCCCAAGGGTGCCATGCTGACTCATGGCAATATCGTCGCCAACCTGAAGCAGGTGGATGCCTGGCTCAAGGATGCCATCCTTCCGGGTCAGGAACTGGTGGTCACGGCATTACCCCTGTATCACATCTTTGCACTCACAGCCAATTGCATGGTGTTTATGCACATGGGCGCTACCAATCTGCTGATTCCCAATCCCCGTGACATACCTGCTTTCGTGAAAGCCCTTTCCAGGCAAACCTTCACGGCGATCACGGGAGTCAATACCCTGTTTAATGCCCTGCTCAATAACGAATCTTTTACCCGGCTGGATTTTTCCCGAATGAAAATCTGCATGGGAGGGGGCATGGCGGTTCAACGGGAAGTGGCTGAACGCTGGAAAAAAGTCACCGGACATCCCATCACTCAGGCGTATGGCCTGACAGAAACTTCTCCTGGCGTCACGATCAATCCATTCACGCTTCAGGACTTCAACGGTTCCATCGGACTGCCCATTCCCTCTACAACCGTTTCCATTCGCGATGAATCGGGGCGCGACCTCCCAGTGGGTGAGGAGGGGGAAATATGTGTGCGGGGTCCGCAGGTCATGAAAGGGTACTGGCATCGTGCGGATGAAACTCATGAGGTGTTTCATCCTGATGGCTTTCTTAGAACAGGGGACTTGGGAAAGATGAATGCCGAAGGTTACGTCTTTCTTCTGGATCGCAAAAAGGACATGATCAAGGTCTCCGGGTTCAATGTCTACCCCAATGAAGTGGAGGATGTGGTGGCACATCATCCTGGTGTCAGGGAGGTGGCGGCCATCGGGGTGGAAGACCCCCATTCCGGGCAAGCCATCAAGCTTTTCGTGGTGCGCAAGGATCAGGGTTTGACTACAGATGACCTGCTGAATTACTGCAGGACACAATTGACCGGTTACAAGATTCCCAGGCATGTGGAGTTCAGGGAGGAATTGCCACATACCAATGTGGGCAAAATCCTGAGAAGGGCCCTCAAGGAAGACTCTGGTAAGTAAAATCGGTTATAATAGTCGGCTTGAGTGGCCAAGTAGCTCAGTCGGTAGAGCAGAGGACTGAAAATCCTTGTGTCGGTGGTTCGATTCCGCCCTTGGCCACCAATTCCCAAAACCCCAACCTTCTCCGTTGGGGTTTTTTTACGCCT
>JAJZEL010000007.1 GCA_021828575.1 Pseudomonadota bacterium | reverse complement strand
TGCCCTGGATTTGGAGTACGTTGGAACCGTGCATCATGGCTTGCGCCAGCTTGCCCAAAGCAATCTTGCCATCAGGGATCAGCACGAAACTGGCAATGCCTGCACGGGCTGCATACGCGGCCGCAGCAGCCGAAGTATTGCCGGTGGAAGCACAAATGATGGCCCGGGCACCGGCTTCCACCGCCTTGGTCACTGCCATGGTCATACCGCGGTCCTTGAACGAGCCCGTGGGGTTCAATCCTTCAAACTTGGCGAAAATGCGTCCTTCATGCCCCAGTGCGGCGGGCAGGTGCTCCAGTTCGATGAGAGGAGTATTGCCCTCATTGAGGGAAATGACGGGTGTGCTGTCCGTCACGGGCAGACGGTGGCGATAACGACGAATCAGGCCTTGGTAATGTGACATGGTGTTCTTCCGGAATTAACGGGCTTCAAGAGATTCCAGGCGTATGCGCACGACCGACCCGGAGAGGCTGTCCAGGGATTCGATTCGGGCAATGGCTTGGTCGATGTATTTTTCCACAGTACGATGCGTCAGCATGATCACGTCCACACGATCCTCGCCTGCTTCCGGCTCCCGTTGCAGCATGGCCTCGATGGAAATGCCCAGGTCAGCCAGTATGCGGGTGATTTCAGCCAGCACGCCCGGACGATCCAGAGCCCGCATGCGCAAATAGTAGGAGGTTTCGATCTCGGATACGGGCAGTACCCGATCATCATGCATCTGGTCGGGCTGGAAAGCCAGATGGGGCACCCTGTGACCAGGATCGGCGGTGGCCATGCGCGTGATATCCACCAGATCCGCCACCACGGCGGAACCGGTGGGTTCGGCTCCCGCGCCGGCACCATAATAAAGCGTTGCCCCCACGGCATCCCCCTTCACGAGCACGGCGTTCATCACACCATCCACGTTGGCGATGAGTCGTTTTTCAGGAATCAGGGTGGGATGCACGCGCAATTCAATGCCCTGTGCAGTGCGTCGTGTCATGCCCAGCAGCTTGATGCGATAACCGAACTCCTGCGCGTAGCGAATGTCCTGGGCTGTCAGCCTGGAAATGCCTTCGGTGTAGGCCCGGTCAAACTGCATGGGTATGCCAAAAGCAATGGCGGCCATGAGCGTGAGTTTGTGAGCAGCGTCGATGCCCTCTATGTCGAAGGTGGGGTCTGCCTCCGCATAGCCCAGTGCCTGGGCCTGCTTCAGGGCGGACTCGAAACTTTCCCCTTTGTCCCTCATGCTGGTGAGAATGAAATTGCTGGTTCCATTGATGATGCCGGCAATCCATTCAATGCGGTTGGCAGTGAGACCCTCGCGCAATGCCTTGATGATGGGAATGCCGCCGGCGACGGCCGCCTCGAATCCCACCATCACTCCCTTATCGTGGGCAGTGGAAAAAATTTCGTTGCCCTGGGTTGCCAGCAAGGCCTTGTTGGCCGTCACCACGTGCTTACCCTGTGCAATGGCCTGCAGAACCAGGGTCCTGGCTGGTTCGATACCGCCCATCAGTTCGGCCACGATATCCACATCCGGGGCATTCACCACTTCAGCCGGGTCAGTGCACAGCTCTACGCGACCCGCCACCCGGTTGCGGGCACGTTCCAGATCCACGGGCCTGACGGCGGCACGGGTCACGATAATTTCGCGTCCGGCGCGGCGAGCAATTTCTTCACGGTTACGTTCCAGGATGGCAAGCGTGCCACCTCCAACAACGCCCAGTCCCAGCAATCCCACTCTAATGGGTTTCATAGCAATCCATCCTTGCGAAACATGTCACGAATTCCCCTGATGGCCTGGCGGGTACGGGCCTCATTTTCAATCAGCGAAAAGCGCACATGGTCATCCCCCAGTTCACCAAATCCGATGCCTGGCGAAACAGCCGTATGTGCGTCCTGCAGCAGCTTCTTGGCAAATTCCAGTGAGCCTATTTTCCTGTAGGCTTCGGGGATCTTTGCCCAGACGTACATGGTGGCCCTGGGGTTATCCACCATCCATCCAAGATGATGAAGACCCTGCACCATGACATCACGACGTTTCTGGTATGTGGAACGAATCACTTCCACGCAATCCTGCGGGCCTTCCAGAGCAACGATGGAGGCTACCTGAATGGGAGTGAAGGTACCGTAATCATGATAGCTTTTCATGCGTGCCAGGGCTGCCACCAGATCACGGTTACCCACCATGAAACCCACGCGCCAGCCTGCCATGCTGTAACTTTTGGACAAGGTGAAAAACTCCACGGCCACATCACGGGCTCCCGGTACCTGCAGGATGGACGGGGCCTGGTAACCATCATAGACGATGTCGGCATAAGCCAGATCATGGACCACATAGATGCCATATTCCCTGGCCATGGCCACCACACGCTCAAAAAAGGCCAGATCGACGCATTGGGTCGTGGGATTCCCCGGAAAGTTGAGGATCAGCATCTTGGGGCGGGGGTAGGACCCCTTCAGTCCGGCTTCAAGCTCCTCGAAAAAATCCACGCCTGGTGTCAGGGTCACGTGACGAATGTCCGCACCGGCAATGACGGGCCCGTAAATGTGGATGGGATAGCTAGGGTTAGGCACCAGTACCATGTCCCCCGTGTCCAGAGTCGCCAGCATCAGATGGGCAATGCCTTCTTTGGAGCCAATGGTGAAAATGGCTTCCGTGTCCGGGTCCAGCTGTACCCCGAAACGACGTTCGTACCAGTTGCATATGGCCTTGCGTACCCTGGGGATCCCTTTTGAAATGGAGTACCCGTGAGTATCATTGCGCTGAGCAGCCTCCACCAGCTTGTCCACAATATGCTGGGGCGTGGGCTGGTCGGGATTGCCCATGCCAAAGTCAATGATGTCCTCGCCGCGTCGGCGGGCTGCGGCCTTGAGTTCCCCCGTGATATTGAACACGTAGGGGGGCAATCGTTTGATTCGTGGAAATTCCGGCATGTTTCGGGATTGATTGGAAAAAGGGCAAAGCGCATAATTCTAGCCTATCGGAGCCGCCCTTGAAACTCATCAATCACCAGCCTGATGTCACCTATGCCCTGACCGGACATGGTCGTGGTTTTGTCCTGCTCAATGGAGAACGGATCGAGACCAGTCTCGTGGTCTGCGCTGAAGCCGTGGATCGCCACTGGGCCAGCGACTTTTCCAGCCTGACCCCGGATCATTTCAGGCGCCTGATGGATTTCGGGCCCGAACTGGTACTGTTCGGTTCAGGACAGCAGTTCCGTTTCCCCGAACCCCGGTTGCTAGCCCCCCTCATGGAAGCCGGCATTGGTTTCGAGATCATGGACACCCAGGCAGCCTGCCGCACTTATGCAGTGCTGTCCAGCGAAGGTCGCCGCGTAGTGGCTGCCCTGCTGATTCCCTAGACGGCCTCCGTCAGGGCCTGCACATGGGCCACCAC
>JAJZEL010000071.1 GCA_021828575.1 Pseudomonadota bacterium | reverse complement strand
GCCTTCTTCATGCAGCAGATCCAGAGCCCACAGATTGCCCGCCCCAATGGAAAAACTGGGAGCCCGGTAACCCCTGACGGCATGGCCGCTCAGGTCTTCCAGCAGCGCCTTGCTGCTGCGGATATCCTCCCGAAAAGCTTCGGGCGTTTGTTCGGTGGCACGATAGTGGTGAAAACCGTGGCTTGCCAGTTCGTGGCCGCATTCGATGATGCGTTGAACCACCTTGGGGTAACGATGGGCAATCCAGCCCAGGGTGAAGAAGGTGGCATGGGTTTGATGATCCTGCAGCAGCGACAGGATAACGTCGATATTTTGTTCAACCCGGCAGGGCAGATGGGGCCAGTCCTCCCGTTTGATGTGTCTGGCAAAAGCCGACACCTGGAAGTAGTCCTCCACGTCTATGGTCATGGCGTTTCGCAACATTTAGGGCCGGGCTCCATGAGTTGGACGGGCGTTCAGCCAAGTGCGCAGGATGGCCACGATCCGTTGGGACGCCTGACCATCCCAGTATTCCGGGATGCGTCCCGCTTTTCCACCACCTTCTAGAATGTCCTGGACAGCGGCCAGGATGCGCTGGCGGTCCTGACCCACGATGGTATTGGTGCCTTGTTCCACGGTAATGGGCCGCTCCGTATTGTGGCGCAGTGTAATGCAGGGAGTGCCCAAGGCCGTGGTTTCTTCCTGGATGCCACCGGAATCGGTCAAAAACAGTCGGGCTTCTTTCATGAGGCCCAACAGTTGCAGATAGCCCAGGGGGGGCAGTACCTTCAAATTGGGTCCCTCGAGTAATGCATCAAGGCCATGCTGCCCGATCTGTTTGCGGGTGCGTGGGTGCAGCGGAAACACAACCGGAATTTTCTGGCTGATCTCGACCACGGTTTCAAGGAGCTGGCGCAGTATGACAGCATCATCCACATTGGAGGGGCGGTGCAATGTGAGTACGGCAAACTCAGGGTACGCCACTGGCGCAAGTGTGAGATGGGCCGGGACGGCTCTGGCCAGATTGTGATGCAGGGTGTCGATCATTACGTTGCCCACAAAATGAACCCGCTCTGCTGCAATGCCTTCTCGTTGCAGGTTATCGCGGGCCAGGGTTTCGGTGATGAACAGCAGGTCCGAAATCTGGTCGGTAAGCACCCGGTTAATCTCTTCGGGCATGGTCCGATCAAAGCTGCGCAGGCCCGCCTCCACATGGATGACGGGAACGCCCTTTTTGGCAGCAACCAGGGCACAGGCGATGGTGGAATTTACATCGCCTACCACCAGCACGGCGGCGGGTTGCTCGCTGTCCACCACAGGCTCAAACCGGCGCATGATGTCGGCTGTTTGCACCGCATGGCTGCCCGAACCCACCTCCAGATTGATGTCGGGGGCGGGAATGCCGAGATCTGAAAAGAACTGGTCGTTCATGGCCTCGTCATAGTGTTGACCGGTATGCACCAGCGTGGCCTTTAGTCCCGAATCAGGCCTCCGGATGGCCGCCATGAGGGGGGCAATTTTCATGAAATTGGGTCGTGCACCCACAACGCATAAGATCTTGGGTTCGAGTGGGGGAGGGGGCATGGAGGCTATTTTTCCGTATTGCTTTCAACTGCAGGGTGCAGCTTGCGCACCAGTACCGTTAGCAGTTGGGTTAAAGACTTTTCGATGCTGTCCATTTTGGCTTCCAGACGGGCGATGCCTTCCTGGGTACCGGTTAGTTCGGTCACTGGCGCCTTTGAACTTCGCAGGGGTTGTGCGGGCAGAGCTGCATGGGTCACTTCCTGCTCAAGATCCTTGATGACCTCTGCCACCATGTCCTGGTCAATACGATGCCGCTCTTCCAGCATGCCAAAGACCATGAGGCGATCGCAAAGCGTATTGATTTTGCGTGGAATGCCGCCGGTGAATTCAAAAATGAGCTGATACGCTTCAGCCGTGAATTCTGGATCACCCTGCCAGCCGGCCAGGGTCAGGCGGTGTTCAATGTAGTTTTGCGTTTCTGCGGCCTCGATGGGGCCCAGATGGTATGAGGCGATGACCCGCTGCTTCAGTTGTAGCATTTCTTCGCTCTGTAAGGTATTGCGAAGCTCGGGCTGCCCGATCAGAAAACTCTGTAGCAGGGACTGGTTACCCATCTGGAAATTCGACAGCATGCGCAGTTCCTCCACTGCCTTGGAGGTCAGGTTCTGGGCTTCGTCCACCACCAGCAGTACTCGCTTTCTTTGCTGCTGGCAGTGCACCAGAAAATTTTCCAGGCTTTTGATGATGGAGGATTTGTCTCGTCCTTCCTGCTCCAGACCGAAGCCAGCGGCCACGGTACGCAGGGTGTCCTCGGCATCGAGCTGGGTGCTGACAAGATGCGCGCTGACGATGTTTTCAGTGCCAAAACTGTTGAAGAGTTTGCGGACCAGCAGGGTTTTGCCTGCACCCACTTCACCCGTGATGACGATGAAGCCTTCAGCCAGGGAAAGGCCGTAATTGAGGTACGCCATGGCCCGCTTGTGGCCGCTGCTGGCGAAGAAAAAGTTGGGGTCTGGGCTGAGTTGAAAGGGCTTGGCACTCAGCTTGTAGAAGACTGTGTACATGGGATCAGAAAAACAGGGTTATGCCGGCGATGAGGGCATTCTCCGTGAAACTATACCCGCCCTGGCCCGCATTCATGAGCTGGTGGCGGTAACTCAGGGTGCCCACGGTCTTGCGGCTGAGCTGTTCTGAAAGCCCTGCAGTAAAATAATCCATGTTTTCCTGCAGAGATTGTCCGGGGAAATTGAATTTTGAAACAGAGGCGCTCAAGTTGGCGGAGAGCAGGGAGGTGATGCGGTTGTTCCAGGACAGGGTAAAGCCCACTTGATCCATGGGGCCAAAGCCCAGGTAGCCCCCCTGGTACAGCAGGTTGTTGATGATGCTGTCGTTACTATTGTTGTTGGAGGGCTGCTGCAAGGGGTCTGTTTTGGTGTCAAAGACCGTCATCAGCACGATATTTCGAGGGGTGGTGATGCCGCTGCTGAGCTGAAAGGTTTTGGACAGAAACACCTGATTGGTGAGGACATTCAATCCATACAGGCTGCTTTGCGGTCCCAGTGCAGCCAGCATCTGCTGGATGACCTGCTGGCGCGTTGTGGCATCGGGAATCTGGGTGAGCAACAACTGATCCAGGGTGGCCGAAGGTGGAAGGGATTGCTGGAGGGCGCTGGTGGTGACCGCCTGGGTATAGTTGGCACTCCACACCGTCAAGCGGGTGCGGTGGCTGAAGTTGAGGGAATAGGTCCGGCCATAAAACTGCTCACCGATGGTCATCTCCAGCTTGGTGCGCAGCGACGGGGCCCAGCCAAACCCCACGTTCCAGAAAACACCCTGCGGCTGGGCGCCAAAGTAAAAGAAGTTGTCATGCTCATAGCCCACCTCAGAGGTCA
>JAJZEL010000082.1 GCA_021828575.1 Pseudomonadota bacterium | reverse complement strand
AGCCCGCTTCGAATTCCGCTGGGAAGATCAATTCAACTTGGGGCTGGACCCGGACAAGGCCCGGGAATTCCATGACGAAACCTTGCCCCAGGAAGGCGCCAAGCTGGCCCATTTCTGCTCCATGTGCGGCCCGCATTTCTGTTCCATGAAGATCACCCAGGATGTACGCCAGTACGCCGAGCAGCACGGACTGTCTCCCGGTCAGGAAGCTCTGGATCAGGGCCTAGCCGACATGGCCAAGGAATTTCGTGCCCAAGGGGCAGAAATTTACAGGAAAGCCTGAGAATGGACCTCCTTTTGCTGGGCAAAGCGGCCATTCTGGGCGTGGTGGAAGGCCTGACCGAGTTTTTGCCCGTATCCAGTACCGGACACCTCATCCTGGCAGGCAGCTTGCTCAACTTCAATGACGAAAAGGGCAAGGTCTTTGAGATCGTCATCCAGTTTGCAGCCATTCTGGCCGTGTGTTGGGAGTACCGTCAAAAAATTGGCGACGTGCTGAAAGGTCTTCCGAAAGGCGACCCGGTAGCCCGCCATTTCGTGAGCAACCTGATGCTGGCGTTTCTACCAGCGGCCGTCCTGGGCCTGCTATTTGCAAAGCGCATCAAGGAGCACCTTTTTGCGCCCGTTCCCGTAGCCTTGGCATTCATTCTGGGCGCATTTGCCATACTGTGGATCGAATCCCGGCCCCAGCGCCACCAGATGACACAGGTGGACCAAATCTCCTGGTCACTGGCCCTCAAAATCGGTTTATGTCAGGCTCTGGCGCTCATTCCGGGAACATCCCGGTCAGGGGCCACCATCATGGGGGCGCTGTTCTTTGGGTTGTCGCGCACCGCAGCCACGGAATTTTCCTTCTTCCTGGCAATTCCCACCCTGTTCGCGGCCACCTTTTACGAACTGGTGAAATACCGCCACCTGCTGCATGCCGGCGATGCCAGCCTGTTCGGCGTGGGGAGCCTGTTTTCCTTCGTGTCCGCTTTCATTGCCGTGCGGGCCCTTTTACGGTTCGTGGGCAGCCACAGCTTCAAGGCATTCGCCTGGTACCGGATCCTGTTCGGCGCCCTGGTCCTCCTCTCGGATGCCCTGGGCTGGGTGGCCTGGACCGGAGACTGAGAAAACCTCGTTTCAGATTTCGATCATTTCGAAATCTTCCTTCCTGGCCCCACATTCCGGACATACCCAGTTAATGGGCACGTCTTCCCAGCGAGTGCCCGGAGGGATTCCCTCCTCCGGTGCCCCCTGTTCTTCATCGTAGATATACCCGCAAATCAGGCACAGGTAGGTTTTGTAGCCTTGTTCCGCTTCCATGATCATCCCGGAATTGAGTTAGAATTGACGTTCGTGTTAAGCGCAGGCATTCGCAGAATTGCCTGGCACGCCCGGCATCATAAAACCTGACCCCTGAATGAGCAACCCGTCCCATGACCCCTTCCCCCCCAGCCGTACTGGTTTTTGCTGCAACCGACCCCAGCAGTGGGGCCGGCCTGCAGGCCGATGTCCTGACACTGGCCAGCATGGGGTGCCATCCGTTGTCCGTGGTCACCGGCATCACGGTGCAGGACACGGCAGGAGTGGAAGACCTTTTTCCCGTGGAGGCTGAGTGGGTAGCCGATCAGGCCCGCTGCATTCTGGAAGATGTACCCGTGGCCGTATTCAAGCTGGGTGTTCTGGGCAGCGTTGAATCCATCGCTGCCATTGCGGAAATCGTGTCCGACTACCCCGACATTCCGTTGGTGCTTGATCCCATCCTGGCCAGTGGCCGGGGTGACGAACTGGCTTCCGAAGACATGCTGGCTGCCCTGCGCGACCTCATCATTCCCCAAACCACGCTGGTCACTCCCAACACCCTGGAAATTCTCCGGATTGCCTACGACGACCCCCCCGATGAGGGGCACCCTGATCTGGCCCGTGCAGCCAACATGGTGCTCAACACCGGGTGTGAGTATGTCCTGATCACCGGCACCCACAGCAATTCCGCTCAGGTCATCAACACGCTTTATGGACGCGAAGGTGTCATCCGTTCAGACGGCTGGGAACGACTCAACGGCAGCTACCACGGCTCAGGTTGTACCTTGAGCTCGGCCATTGCCGCCGGACTGGCTCAGGGGCTGGACATGGCAGAAGCCGTGGCAGAAGCTCAGGAATACACTTGGCAAACGCTGAAGGATGCTTTCCGCCTGGGCATGGGTCAACCCATTCCAGACCGCCTGTTCTGGGCACGCGAGGCGTCGTCAGGCGATGTACACTGAAACAGCGGTTTCCCGCGTCTGCGGGTTGTATGCCATCCCTCCCGAAACCGCTGACCTGAAGCAATTGCAGGAGTGGGTAGGACACGCCATCAGGGGAGGCGCGCGGATAGTGCAATACCGCGCCAAGACCTTGTCAGGTTCCGTCCGTCTGCTTCAGGCCAGTGCCCTGGCTCGCCAGTGCCGGGAACAGGGAACAGTTTTCATCGTCAATGACCACACGGATCTGGCCCATGAATCCGGAGCTGACGGGGTCCATCTGGGTCAGTCAGACCTGGAAGGGATGGTTGCCCGGCCACCACGCCCTTTTCTGGTGGGCATTTCCTGCCACGATGACCTGGACTTGGCCAGAAAGGCCTACGAATGGGGGGCCGACTACGTGGCTTTCGGAAGTTTTTTTCCTTCGCCCACCAAGCCGGCGGCAAGACCCGTCCCCTTGTCTGTCCTGCAACAGGCGAGACACCGCATTCCATTGCCCTTGGTAGCCATCGGGGGCATCACGCCGGAGCGCGCCTCCGATGTGATCAATGCTGGCGCCCATGCCATCGCGGTGATTTCTTCCCTATTTCACAAGCCAGACTGCATTTTCAGTACAGCTCGCCAATTTTCCCTTTGTTTCCAAGGACATCATGACTGACCTCAACAACACTCTGTTCGAAAAAGCCCAGATCCGCATTCCTGGTGGAGTCAACTCTCCGGTACGTGCCTTTCGCGCAGTGGGAGGAGCTCCCCGTTTCCTGGAGCGTGGAGCAGGTCCCAAGATCTGGGACGTCAATGGCAAGGAATACATCGACTACGTCTGCTCCTGGGGGCCCCTGCTCCATGGGCATGCCCACCCCGAAGTGGTCAGGGCCGTCTGCGAGGTGGCACACAAGGGATTGAGTTTTGGAGCGCCAACGGCACTGGAGGTGGAACTGGCCGAACTCCTTTGCGAGCTGATGCCTGCCCTCGAACAGGTGAGGCTGACAAGCTCCGGAACGGAAGCCACCATGAGCGCCATACGGCTGGCACGCGGTTTCACGGGTCGATCCCACATCGTCAAATTCGACGGCTGCTACCACGGACACGGAGATGCGCTGCTGGTCAAGGCCGGTTCCGGGGCCCTGACGTTCGGCCAACCCGACTCGGGGGGGGTTCCCGGAGAACTCGCTGCACAGACCCTGGTACTGGAATACAA
>JAJZEL010000190.1 GCA_021828575.1 Pseudomonadota bacterium | reverse complement strand
GTCCTGATCCTGCTTATTCTGCATGCGAATCTCCCGACGCCTGTTCTGGGGCGTTTTCTTCGTTTTCAAACTTATCACGAGCGTGTACCAAACTGAAAATCACCGGCACAAAGATCAACGTGGACAGGGTTGCCACCAGCAACCCGCCAATCACGGCACGGCCCAAGGGCGCATTTTGTTCGCCACCCTCACCCAGACCCAGGGACATGGGCAACATGCCAATGATCATGGCCAGCGCCGTCATCAGCACCGGCCTGAATCGGGCAAAGCCCGCCTCAACCGCCGCCCGGGCCGCATCGCGGGTCTGCACCAGCCGTTCGCGGGCAAAACTGACCACCAGAATGCTGTTGGCCGTCCCCACGCCCATGCACATGATGGCCCCCGTCAATGCCGGCACGGAAAGGGTGGTATGCGTGGCAAACAACATCCAGATGATCCCGGCCAGCGCTGAAGGCAAGGCCGTGATGATGACGAAGGGGTCCAGCCAGGACTGGAAATTCACCACGATCAGCAGGTAGATCAGCACGATGGAGCCGGCCAGACCAAACAGCAGCCCGGTAAAGGAGTTTTCCATCAGGGGTACCTGACCCAGCACCTGCACCGTGGCCCCTTTCGGAATCTCCTTTTCCTGTCCCTTGATCAACGCGCGGACATCAGCGGCGACACTCCCCAGGTCCTTGTCCTGAATGGCGGCAAAAATGTCAAAGGCCGGCTGGATGGCGTAGTGGGTGACCACCGCATTGCCCTTGTCCCGACTGATGGTGGCCAGACCACCCAGCACCTGCATCTGCTTGGCCGTCTCTGGCGTGATCGGCACGGAGGCCAACCCGCCATGAAGGGTTTGGGTTCTGGGATCATGGGCCGTGATGGGGATGTTTTCCAGGTCGGACAGGGTGTAGGTACGGTATTGCGGCGTCTGCACCACGATGGGGTAGGACACGCCGTTGCGCGGATTGAGCCAGAACGTGGGCGCCACCTGGCCGCTCCCTGAAAGGGTGGTCACGAGGCTGTTGGTGACGTCCCGCTCCGTCACACCCAGTGTCTGTGCCAGCGACCGGTCCACGTTCACATCAAACTGCGGGTAGTTGGCCGATTGCTGGATGCGCGCATCGGCGATGCCGTCCACATGCTGCACCTTGCGCAGCAGATTCTGGACATATACCAAATTGGCATCCCGGTTGGGCCCCTTGATCTGGATGTCGATGGGTGCCGGCGAACCGAAGTTGAGGATCTGGCTCACAATGTCTGCCGGCAGGAAAGCAAAGGATACGCCGGGAAACTTTTCGGGCAGCTTCGTTCTGAAAACCCTGACGTAATCCTCAGTGGGGGAATGTTTTTCGTTCAGCGAAATCAGGATGTCGCCATCTTCCGGCCCCACCGTTCCGGTATTGCTATAGGCCGTGTTGATCCCGCTGACGGACAGGCCAATGTTGTCCATGATGGTTTCCATCTCTTCGGGCGGGATCTCCTTGCGAATTTCAGCCTCGATCCTGTCAAACAGGTTGGCCGTCTCTTCCACGCGCGTACCAACCTGGGCGCGCACGTGGATCTTGATCTGGCCACCATCCACGGAAGGGAAGAAGTTACGCCCCAAAAAAGGCAGCAGCAGGAAAGACAGCAACACCACGGTCATGTAACCCGGGATAAAGCGCTTGCGATTGTCCACCGCCATCTGCAACACGGAAACATATTGTTTGCGAAGCTTCGAGAATCGCTGCTCAAACCCGCGCTGAAACCGCATCAGGGCAAACTTGAGCTGATGGGGCAGTGCCCTGGCACGATGCGTGGGGTCCATCACCCACTGTTCGTGCAGGGAGGCATGTTCCATGTCCGCATGGGACTTGAGCAGGAAATTGGCAACGGTGGGGACGAACGTCTGCGACAATACGAAAGAGGCGATCATGGCAAACACGACTGCTTCAGCCATGGGCACGAACAGGTAGCGTGGCACGCCCGTCAGGAAAAACATCGGGATGAACACGATGCAGATGCTGAACGTGGACACAAAGGCCGGCTGCACGATCTGGCTTGCGCCATCGACGATGGCGCTGCGAACGTCCTTGCCCTCTTCCAGGTGATGGTTGATGTTTTCAATCATCACCGTGGCATCGTCCACCAGAATCCCCACCGCCAGGGCCAATCCCCCCAGGGTCATCACGTTCAGGGTTTCGCCCAGCGCGGAGAGGGTTGCAATGGAACAGAGAATTGCCAGGGGAATGGAGGCCGCGATGATCAGCGTGGAGCGCCAGCTTCCCAGAAACAGCAGAATCATCAGACTGGTGAGCGCGGCCGCAATCACCCCTTCCCTGATCACGCCATTGATGGAGGCCTTCACGAATATGGACTGGTCCGCCAGCGCCACCAGGTTCAAGCCGTCGGGAAGCGTTTCCTTGAGCTTGGGAATCATGTCGCGCACGCCCTGGATGATGTCCAGCGTGGAAGCCGCACCATTTTTGAGGATGGTCATCAGCACGGCCCGGCCCCCATCGACACGCACGATGTTGATCTGGGGGGGGTAGCCGTCGCGCACATGGGCCACGTCCCGCATGAAGATGGTCGTCCCGTTGGTCTGGGGAATCGGGGACTTGTCGTTGACCTGTTTGATGGGGATGTTGTTCAGAACATCAAACTCATCGGGACTGTCGTTGATCTTGATGTTGTACTCAAACAGGCCGATTTTCTGGGTGCCTGCAGGGATGATCTGATTCTGCGCAGCCAGGGCACGACTGACGTCATCGGGAGAAACGCCCTTGGACTGCATCGCCTTGGGATCAAGGTCGATCTGGATCTGCCGCACCTTGCCGCCATAGGGGGAAGGCAGTGCGCTTCCCGGAACCGTGGCCAGTTGCGGGCGGATGAAGTTCTGCCCCAGATCAAACAGGGTTTGTTCAGGAATTTTTCTGCTGGACAGGGCAAGCTGCAGGATCGGCACCGTTGCCGCGTTGTAATTCAGGATCAGGGGCGGCGTGATGCCAGGCGGCAGAAACTTCAACACCGTCTGGGAAATGGATGTGACCTGGGCCGTCGCCGTGCGGATGTCCACGGTGGGCTGAAAAAAGATCTTGACGATGCCGTAACCTGGCAACGATTGCGATTCAATGTGCTCGATGTCGTTGACCGTGGAGGTCAAGGCGCGTTCGTAGGCATAGACTACCCGACCCGACATGTCATCCGGCTGCATCCCGGTGTAGGTCCAGACGGCACTGATGACTGGAATGCGGATGTCCGGAAAAATGTCCGTGGGCGTGCGCAAAATGGCGAGCACGCCAAAAATCAGGATCAGCAGTGCGAACACTATAAAGGTGTACGGTCGGCTCAAAGCCAGCCTGACGATCCCGGACATCATGAGAGATTCCCCTTGTTCAACATGTACCTGTACCGCTGTGTGGTCAAACTGCGAATTCTGCCACCCTTCCCCAGCGAGGTGTTGTAACCAATTG
>JAJZEL010000128.1 GCA_021828575.1 Pseudomonadota bacterium | reverse complement strand
TTGTCGATCAGTTGGTCCGCCAGAAACTGCATGGCGCCGTCTGAAGCCCATGCCACATGAGGTGTCAGGATGAAATTGGGGCGTCGCACATCCAGCAGGGGATGTCCGTTTTTGGGAGGTTCGGTCGTCAGGACATCAAACCCGGCACCGGCAATCCAGCCCTCGTCCAGGGCACGAATCAGGGCGTGTTCGTCCACCAGCCCGCCACGCGACGTATTGATCAGCAGGGCGTTGCGTTTCATCATTCGCAGTTCCTGTTCACCGATCAGGTTGCGGGTTTCCGGTGTCAGGGGACAATGCAGCGAAATCACGTCCGACTCCCTGAGCACCTGCTCGAAAGGAGTGAAGGTGATGCCGGGCACTCTGGGGGGGGCATGGTCGGCAAACAGCACTTTCATGCCAAAGCCGTGCTCGGCAATGTGTGCCGTGCCTTGACCCAGCACACCTTCGCCGATGATGCCCAGAGTGGCGCCGTGAAGATCGCCAATTTCATGGGTGAAAAAGCAGAACTGGTCGGATTTTTGCCACACGCCGGCTTCCACATCCTGTCGGTAGGCCAGGAGATTTCGCCTGAGGGCCAATATCAGGGAGAAGGCATGTTCCGGTACGGTATGCACGGCATAGTTGCGGATATTGGCAACGGCGATCCCCCGGGATTTGCAATAGGGAATGTCAATCACGTCGTATCCGGTGGCGGCCACTGCAATCATCTTGAGGTCTGGCAGGCGTGACAGGTCAGCCTCGCGCAGGGGGACCTTGTTGGTGATGGCCACCGTTGCGCCCGACAGGCGTTCCACGACCTGGTCGGGTGAAGTTTTGGCGTGCTCCACATATTCGTCGGCAAAGCCTGGCTTGCGGACCGTGGCTTTCAGGGAAGCGCGGTCCAGGAACACCACGCGGGTGTTCATGACGCGGGTGTTCATGCTGCCGCCACCTGGGGGGCCACCTTCTGATTGCGCCAGAATTGGGAAGCTGCCGCTACGCCGCTGCCAGGCTCGATCTGGATGCCCACGTCCAGCATGGCCATCTCGGCCCCAGCAATGGCACCCATCAGCATCAGTTCATTCAGGTCGCCCAGATGGCCAATGCGGAAAACTTTTCCGGCCACCTTCGAAAGACCGGCACCCAGTGACAGGTTGTAGCGCTTGAACGCGCGATCGATCACATGAGCCGCATTGAAACCTTCGGGAACCACAATGGCTGAAACCGTATCCGAGTACCACTGGGGGGCCCGTGCGCACAGCTTGAGTCCCCAACCTTCCTGGACGGCAGCCCGGACACCGCCCGCCAGATAATGATGACGGACAAAGATGTTTTCGAGTCCTTCCTCTGCGATCACCGTCAGAGATTCCTTGAGACCGTAAAGCATGGGTAGTGAAGGGGTATAGGGAAAATATCCGTTGACGTTGTTTTTGATCATGTCCTGATAGTCGAAGTAGCAACGGGGATGTTTCGACTGGCAGGCGGCTTCCAGGGCTTTTTCGCTGACACACGTGACACCGAGGCCGGCGGGCAGCATGAGTCCCTTCTGGGATCCGCTGACGCACACGTCCACGGCCCATTCGTCCATGCGGAAGTCGATGCTGGCCAGTGCGCTGACGCTGTCCACGAACAGCAGGGCAGGGTGTCCGGCCAAATTCATGGCGGCCCGGATGGCGGCTACATCGCTGGTTACGCCAGTGGCCGTTTCATTCTGGCACACGAGCACGGCCTTGATTTTATGCTGGGTGTCCGCTTCAAGGGCTGCGCGATAACGGTCGGCGGGGGCACCTTCACCCCATTCCACTTCGATGATTTCCACGTCAAACCCCAGACGCTGGCACATGTCCACCCAGAGATGACTGAACTGGCCGAATCTGGAAGCCAGCACTTTATCGCCCGGGTTCAGACAGTTGGTCAGCGCGGCTTCCCAGCATCCCGTGCCGGACGACGGGAACACGATGGGAGTGCCTTTTTCGGTCTTGAACACTGTTTTGAGCCCAGCCAGCACTTCGCGCGTCAGATCGGGAAACTTGGGCGAACGATGGTCTTCCATGGGAACCATCATGGATCGCAACACGCGAGCAGGTACGTTCGTGGGTCCAGGAACGAACAGGAAATTTTGTCCGGGCATTTTTGTCTCCTAAAATTCAGTCAGTCAGGCTGTTGCAGGCATCAGCCGTAAACGGGCAACCGGGTGCAGAGTGCGGTTACTTCTTCTTTCACGCGGTTTCGGGTGGATGCATCTTCGGGCGCTTCGAGCACGTCAGAAACAAGGTGAGCCACTTTTTCCGCTTCTTCGAGACCGAAGCCGCGGGTGGTCATGGCTGGAGTGCCAATCCGGATGCCGGAGGTCACGAAGGGTTTTTCTGGGTCATTGGGAATGGCATTCTTGTTGACCGTGATATGTGCCTGGCCCAGAGCGGCTTCAGCTGCCTTGCCGGTAATTTGTTTGGACCGCAGGTCCATGAGGAACAGGTGGCTTTCCGTCCCGCCAGAAACGATGCGCAATCCGCGGCTGATGAAAGTGCTGGCCATGGCTTTTGCGTTGGCTTTCACACGCACCTGGTATTCGCGGAATTCTGGTTTGAGGGCTTCTTGGAACGCAGTGGCCTTGGCAGCAATCACATGCATGAGCGGACCCCCCTGGATGCCGGGGAAGATCATGGAGTTCAGCGGTTTCTCGAACTCGCTTGAGGACAGGATGATGCCGCCACGCGGACCACGCAGGGTCTTGTGGGTGGTGGACGTGACAAAATGGGCAATGCCCACTGGGCTGGGGTACTCGCCTACGGCGATCAGTCCGGCGTAATGGGCCATGTCCACCATCAGCCATGCGCCCACGCTGTCGGCGATTTCCCTGAAGCGTTTCCAGTCGATCACCATGGAATAGGCCGAGGCCCCTGCCACGATCATTTTGGGTTTGTGCTCATGGGCCAGACGCTCCACTTCGGCGTAGTCGATCTGCTCCGTTTCGGGATGCAGGCCGTAAGCCACGGACTTGTAAATCTTGCCACTGAAATTGACGGTGGCACCGTGCGTGAGATGGCCACCGTGAGCCAGTGACATGCCCAAAACAGTGTCACCCGGTTGCAACATCGCCATGTAGACAGCCGCGTTGGCTTGAGAGCCCGAATGTGGCTGTACATTGGCGTATTCGGCGCCAAAAAGCTTCTTGACGCGATCAATGGCCAGCTGTTCGGCAATATCCACGAACTCGCAGCCACCATAGTACCGTTTGCCGGGATAGCCTTCTGCGTATTTGTTGGTCAGGACGGAGCCTTGTGCCTGAAGAACGGCAGGGCTGGTATAGTTTTCGGATGCAATGAGCTCGATGTGCTCTTCCTGGCGTCGATACTCCTTCTGTACCGCTCCCCAGAGTTCGGGGTCGGTCTCTGGCAACAGCTTTCTTGCTTCAAACACAATGATCTCCTCAGGCGGCACACTGCGGTGCCTGTCATGTCGAAAGTGGATGCAATCGGTCCAGCCTCGCAGTGTATACAGATTCCATATCATTGAGAAATTGTTGAATCAAATTGCATGTTTGAAGATGCTCTTTTTTTCATGCGTAACGGTTCCCGTAAAGTGTGGCAGTCGTTACAATCCCGGGGCTTTCCCTTCCGGAGTCATCCATGAGTTCCAATGCAGACCCCAAGCTCTTGCAGTCCATGTTCGAGGCAGCCGTGGCAGCCGCCGATCCCATGCGATGCATGGCGTCACACCTTCCGGACCTCCCGGCTGGAAAAACCGTGGTGGTCGGGGCAGGCAAGGCGGCGGGTTCCATGGCCAGGGCGTTGGAAGCCCACTGGAAAGGTCCGCTGGAAGGGCTGGTGGTCACCCGTTACGGGCACCGCGTCCCCACTAGGCACATCGAAGTGGTGGAAGCTTCTCATCCGGTTCCCGATGCCGCGGGCCAGGAAGCAGCAGCGCGAATCCTTGCCATGGTTCGTGGCCTGGGGCCGGACGACCTGGTCATTTGCCTGATTTCAGGAGGCGGGTCTGCATTGCTGGCCAATCCTGCCGAGGGACTCACCCTCCAGCAGAAACAGGGCATGAACCGAGCGTTGCTGAAAAGCGGGGCCACCATCGGTGAAATGAACTGTGTGCGCAAGCATCTTTCCGCCATCAAGGGGGGGCAACTGGCCTTGGCTTGCGCTCCGGCCCGGGTGGTGACCTTGCTGATTTCCGATGTGCCCGGCGATGACCCTTCCGTCATCGCTTCCGGCCCGACGGTTCCCGATCCCACCACCTGTGCAGAGGCCCTGGCCATTCTGGACAAGTACGAATTGCAGGGCCATGCGGAAGCCTACGCCCACATCAGGTCAGGCATGCACGAGACCCCCAAGCCAGGCGATCCCCGGTTCGCGCGCAATGAGGTGCGCATGATCGCCACGCCCCAGGAATCACTGGAAGCCGCTGCCCGCGTGGCACGGGAAGCCGGGGTGGAGCCGGTTATTCTCAGCGATTGCATCGAGGGGGAAGCGCGGGACGTGGCCCTGGTGCATGCCGGTATCGTCCGGCAGGTGCTCAAGCATGGCCAGCCAGTCAAGACTCCCTGCGTGTTGCTGTCGGGAGGCGAAACCACTGTCACGGTGCGCGGCAAAGGGCGGGGTGGGAGAAATGCAGAATTCCTGCTGGCTCTGGCCGTGGCCCTGGAAGGGTTGCCCGGGGTGCATGCCATGGCCTGTGATACGGATGGGGTCGACGGCACGGAGGACAATGCGGGCGCGATTCTTGGCCCATCCACCTGGGCAAGGGCGGAAAAGCTGGGTTTGCGGGCCAGGGAGTTTCTGGCTGACAACGATGGCTACACATTTTTTTCACGGTTGGGTGATCTCGTGGTGACTGGTCCCACCCTGACCAACGTGAACGATTTCAGGGCGCTGCTGGTGCGATAACCGTTTTCACCGGGTACCCCACGAAAACAGATAGATGGCAGGAAGAATTCATCAAGGAGCAAGCAACATGGTGTCGGACATCGAAATTGCACAGGCTGCACACATGGAACGGATCAATCGTGTGGCCGAAAAACTGGGTATTCCCGAAGAACAGCTTGAGCCCTACGGTCATTACAAGGCCAAGATTTCACTGGACTACCTTCAGAGCCTTCAGGAACGTCCTGACGGAAAGCTGATTCTGGTGACGGCCATCAGCCCGACACCAGCGGGTGAAGGCAAAACCACCACCACGGTGGGTTTGGGGGATGCGCTCAATCGCATCGGGAAAAAAACCATGATCTGCCTGCGTGAACCTTCCCTGGGCCCCGTGTTTGGCGTGAAGGGAGGGGCGGCAGGGGGCGGCCATGCCCAGATCGTTCCCATGGAAGACATCAACCTGCACTTTACCGGGGACTTCCATGCCATTGCGGCGGCCCATAACCTGTTGGCGGCCCTCATTGACAACCACATCCATCATGGCAACGCCCTGCGCCTGGATACCCGGCTGATCCAGTGGAAGCGCGTGGTGGATATGAATGACCGTGCATTGCGAAAAATCGTGATCGGACTGGGCGGGACGGCCAACGGTTTCGTGCGGGAAGATGGTTTTGACATCGTGGTGGCGTCCGAAGTCATGGCCATCCTGTGCCTGGCATCCTCCCTGTCCGACTTGAAGGAACGTCTCGGACGGATCGTGGTGGGCTACACGCAGGGTGACCGGTTGCCGATACATGCCCATGACCTGAAGGCAGAAGGGGCCATGGCCACCTTGCTGAAAGATGCCATCAAACCCAATCTGGTCCAGACTCTTGAGAATAATCCCGCCCTCATTCATGGCGGACCGTTTGCCAATATTGCCCACGGATGCAATTCGGTCATCGCCACTCGCGCAGGTCTGAAGATGGCGGATTATGTGGTGACGGAGGCTGGGTTTGGCGCTGACCTTGGCGCAGAAAAATTCATTGACATCAAATGCCGCATGGCGGGCCTGCATCCATCAGTGGTGGTACTGGTGGCCACAGTCCGTGCCCTGAAGTTCCATGGAGGTGTTGCCAGGGAAGATCTCAACAGGGAAAACCTGGAAGCCTTGGAAAAGGGGCTGGTCAATCTGGAACGTCACCTGGAAAACATTCGTGATCATTATGGCCTTCCCTGCGTGGTGTCCGTGAACCACTTCGTGCATGACACCGTGGCAGAACTGGACTTGCTCCGGCAGCGCGTGGAAGTGCTGGGCGGGCACTATGTGCTGGCACGTCATTGGGCTGAGGGCGGCAAGGGAGCAGAAGAGCTGGCCCGGGTGGTGACCCGGATGGCGGATGATCTGCATGCCGGTCACCGCTATGTGTACACGGATGACCTGTCTCTTCAGGACAAGATCAAAGCCGTAGCCACCCGTATCTACCGTGCAGGGCAGGTGACGTTCAGCGAAGGGGCCAGAAAGCAGCTGGACGACTGGAACCGTGACTATGGTCACTTTCCGGTATGCATGGCCAAGACGCAGATGTCCTTCAGCGCCGATCCATCGGTAAGGGGTGCTCCGGAAAATCACTCGCTCCATGTACGTGAAGTGCGTCTCGCCAAGGGAGCAGGTTTTGTGGTGGCGATTTGCGGTGACATGATGACCATGCCCGGGTTACCCAAGGTGCCGTCGTCCGAGAAAGTGGACATCGACGCACAGGGGCGGGTTTCCGGATTGTTCTGAGCACATGGGCCGAACGCTTGCCCAGTGGCTTTCCCATATGGATGACCTGCATTCGCAGGTCATCCATATGGGACTTGAGCGTGTTTCCAGGGTTCGTGAATCCATGGGCCTGGTTCCGGATGTTCCCGTCATCACGGTCACAGGAACCAACGGCAAGGGTTCCACATGTGCCTTTATGGCGGCTTGTCTGCGAGCCCAGGGTTATCGTGTCGGGGTGTACTCGTCTCCCCATCTGGTTGCTTTCAACGAGCGTGTACAACTGGGTGAAGGACTAGCCGTCGATGATGCAACCCTGTGTGAGGCATTGGAGGTGGTGGAATCTGCCAGAGGTGACCTGACTCTTACCCCGTTTGAATTTGCCACGCTGGCTGCCTGTCAAGTCTTTCGGCAGGCCAGGCTGGATGCCTGGATTCTGGAAGTGGGCATGGGCGGGCGTCTGGATGCCGTGAATGTGTTCGACGCCGACTGTGCCATTGTCACCAGCATTGATCTGGATCACGAAGCCTGGCTGGGCGATACGCGGGAAGCCATTGGCTTTGAAAAAGCCGGCATTTTTCGCGCCGGAAAACCGGCTCTGTGTGCTGATCCCCTGCCTCCCGGCTCCATTCGCCGTAGTGCCCGGCAAACAGGCGCACATTTATTGCAGATGGGGGAGGATTTTTTTGTTGAATCCGGGGCTGATTACTGGACCCTTCGTCATGGGCACAAGACATGGACAGGGTTGCCCTTGCCGGCCATGAAAGGAGCGTTCCAGCTCCAGAATGCTGCTGCGGCCCTTGTGGCACTGTTCTGCCTGGAAGGGCGGCTGCCAGTGTCTCGCCACGCCCTGGACCAGGGTATTGCCAATGCCCGGTTACCGGGAAGGTTCCAGAAAATCGCAGACCATCCTGAAGTGGTTCTGGATGTGGCGCACAACCCCCATGCCGCTGCCTCACTGGCAGCCAACCTGGCATGTGATGCTTGCCAGGGCATCACACTGGCCGTGTTCGGCATGTTGTCCGACAAGGACATGAAGGGAGTGGTGGAACGGCTGGATGCCCGGGTGGACCTGTGGTGCCTGGCGCCAGTGCAGGATCGTCGGGGAGCCAGCCTGGAAGCATTGCAGACAGTAACGAAAGGGGTGAGGGGAAAGGTGCTGGCTTTTCACTCTCCCGTAGAGGCATATGAGGGTGCAAGGCATATGGCCAGGCCGGAGGACCGCATCGTGGTGCTGGGTTCCTTCGTGACGGTGGGAGCCGTCATGGCACATGTGGATGCCATGTCCCGGTAGGCTGGGCTGATGTACCATGTATCGGCCATTCAACATGACGATCCCGGTTTTTCCATGAACTTTTTTTATATTCTTGTTGCCCTCTGGTTGGAATCACGTCGCCCGGTTGTCTGGGTCAGCAAATGTGAGGATGGGTTCGATACCTGGGCTGAGGCCGTGAGGAACCGACTCGATGCGGGACATTTTTTCTCGCAGGGAGCTCCGGCATGGTTCGTGGTCATCCTGCCCCTGATGGCCTGTGCGGCGCTGATCACATACTTGCTTGCCCTGCTTGACCTGAACGGGCTGTTTGACATCCTGGTGCTGGTGTTGCTCGTGCACTTCAGATCGGGTCTTGACCCGCTCGTGAAACTGCGCCGTGATGTGCATCCCGCTCCCGGACAATCACTGGCAGCGTCCCGGGAAAACATTGCAGAAGACATTGAACAGGCCATCGTGACGTTTCATGGCAGAACCCTTGCCGTTTTGTTGTGGTATTGCCTGCTACCGGGGCCATTGGGGGCCCTGCTATATGCGGCGGCCCACCGCCTTGCCGATTCATGGGGTCGGCCCGGCACGCCCTTCGGGCGCTTTTCCATCAAGGTGTTTTTCTGGCTGGACTGGATCCCCGTGCGCCTGACAGCCTTCACTTTTGCCGTAGTGGGTAATTTTGAAGATGCCTTGTATTGCTGGAGGACGCAAGGGGATCGGGACAATCGTCGGCAAATTCTGGCAAGTGCAGCGGGAGCGCTGGGCATTCGACTGGAAGGGGAAGGCAAGGCAGGAAACGAAGCTGCCGAACTGGGCGTGGGAGAGCGGCCTGAAACGGATCACCTGAGCAGCGTGGAGGGGCTCATATGGCGTTCTCTGGTGTTATGGATGCTGGTGATTGGGCTCATGACCCTGGCCCGGAGGGTGGGCCATCAGTAACGGATTCTGCGTGGTTGTTGCAATTCGCGCAGGTATTGCAATCGGCGTTCCCGCTGAGGGTGCCCTGCCACCCACGCTTTCAGTGCACAGCCGGGTTCCTGCTGGTGACGACAATCAGAAAACTGGCACTGTCCTGCCAGAGATGAAAATTCCCTGAAATGATATTCGGAAACCTGCAGGTGGGCCAGGCCAAAGGTTTGCATGCCGGGTGAGTCGATGAGGGCACCTCCTGTTTCCAGAGGGTACCAGCGGGTAAAGGTGGTGGTATGACGGCCCGAATCCAGGGCGGTGGACAGGTCGCCTGTTCTTGCCGTTGCACCGGGAACCAGTGCGTTGATCAGGGAGGATTTCCCCATGCCTGACTGACCCACCAGCAGGCTGACGTGTCCTTTCAGGATTGCCACAAGGGCAGACACGTCATGAAGCGCGCTGACAGAAACCAGCGGATATCCCATCTGTTCGTAGTAACTCAGCGCATCGAGGCAGCGAACCGCGTCATTCCGCAGGTCCGACTTGTTCAGCACGATGACGGGCGCCACTCCTGCGGCTTCGGCGGCAATCAGGCAACGCGTCAGGATTCCGTCATGATAGGAAGGGTCTGTTGCCACAACCACCAGCGCCTGGTCCACATTGGCGGCCAGTGGTTTATCCCGGTGTTCATCAGAGCGGTGCAGGAGAGTTTGGCGTTCCTGGACGGACTCAATCACCCCTTGTGACGGAGAAGTGAGAGAAATGGTCACATGGTCACCACACACCACATCCTTGCGCCTTCCCCTTCGTACGCATTCAAGTGGGGCAGATGCTCCGGGCAATGTGACTTCGTGATGGCGTCCGAAGCTGGCCGTCACGGTTCCGGTTAGCGGCTTGTTCACGCCGAGGACAGGGATTCCAGGTGGGCAATCCGCACGGCTGCAGGAGGGTGGGAGTCGTAGATGGCCGAGTGCAGCGGGTCGGGGGTGAGTGTAGCCGCATTATCCTGATAAAGCTTCACCAGGGCACTCACCAGCCTGTTGGCAGAGGTATGTCGGGCAGCATAATCGTCGGCCTCAAACTCATGTTTTCTGGAGTGCAGGCTCATGAGCGGCTTCAATGGAAATCCCAGCAACGGCATCACCAGCGTGAACAGGATAAGGGACATGGCCGTGCCCGGCATGTTGACTCCCAATCCCTGGTAAAACCAGGGCGCATCCTTCAGCCAGCCAAGCAGCATGAGAAACACCAGGCTGAGCGCGAAGGTCATCAGGATCCGCTGCAACACATGGCGTCCGTGATAGTGCCCCAGTTCGTGTGCCAGGACAGCTTCCACCTCTTCCGGGTTGAGCCGTTCGAGGAGCGTGTCAAAAAACACCACCCGCCGTGACCGCCCAAACCCGGTGAAATAGGCATTGCCATGTCTGGAACGTCGCGAGCCGTCCATGACAAACAGGCCGCTGGCATCGAACCCGCAACGCTTGAGCAGTGATTCGATTTTTTCGCGCAGTTCACCCGTGGGAAGAGGGGAGAAGCGGTTGAACAGGGGGGCGATCCACGTGGGATAAATCGCCTGCAACCCCACGCTGAACAGCATCCATGCTACCCATGACCATACCCACCAGAAAGGTCCCAGGGAATTCATCATGGCGACCGCTGCAAGGAACAGGGGGGCTCCCAGCAGGGACGTGATCAGGCTTTCGCGTACCAGATCTGCCAGAAACAGTCGCGGGGTCATCCGATTGAAGCCGAACCGGGTTTCCAGGCGGAAGGTGTCATACAGGGTGAATGGCATGTCGACCAGAACACCCACCACGAGTACTGACCCACCCAGCAGCAGGTCATGAACCCACCATGAGACCACATGCGTCCTGATGAGCTGATCCAGGTGTGCGAGCAGCCCGCCTTCTGTGAACACGAACAGAAGTACTGCATCCCCAAGGGTCTGCACCATGCGCAGGCGAGCCTTGGCGCAGGTATAATCAGCGGCCTTCTGGTGTTCTTCCAGCGAGATGCGCGTGCGAAACGCCTCGGGCACCTCGCTGCGATGTGTCTGTACATGCCTGATCTGCCTGCCGGACAGCCACAACCGGCCAAGTGTGACCACCAGCAGAAGAACCAGAAAGAAACTTTCGAACCACGTAGTTGCGTTCATGAATCATCAACAGGATTGGAAACTTTCATTATGGCACAAGACAAGAACCGGCTCATCTGGTTGGACATGGAGATGACAGGGCTGGATCCGGCGCGTGACCGGATCATCGAACTGGCGCTGGTCGTCACGGATAACCATCTGGAAACGGTGGCTGAAGCGCCGGTCTGGGTGGTGCATCAGTCCGAGCAGGTTCTGGAGGGCATGGATGCCTGGAATAAGGGCACGCACGGGCGGTCAGGGCTACTCGACAAGGTGCGTGCGTCAACAAAGGATGAACTGGCTGTCCAGGCAGAAGCCAAGGCATTTCTGGCGGAATGGATTCCTGCTGGAGAATCCCCCATGTGTGGCAATTCCATTTGCCAGGATCGGCGATTCATGGCCAATTACATGCCGGAACTGGAGCGATGCTTTCACTACCGGAATCTGGATGTCAGTACGCTGAAAGAGCTGTCGCGCCGATGGAAGCCGCAGGTGTACGGTGCCTTCAAGAAATCGGGAAAGCATGAGGCCCTGGCTGACATCCATGAGTCCATCGAAGAGCTCCGGCACTACCGCACCCATTTTCTGAAGCTGGACTGAGTGTCGGTCAGGCGGCTGACGTCAGGCCTATTTGAAAGCCTGATGGAGATGCCTGATGAAGTCGTCCGGAGAAATGTAACCCACCAAGCGCTGGTCACCCTGCTCCTCGCCATCGGGTTTGAAGAAAATCATTCCAGGCGGGCCAAACAGGCCAAAGCGGGCCAGCAGGGCCTGGTCGTCCGCCGTGTTGTGGGTCACATCCGCGCGCAACAGGCGCACGCCCTGGAGGGCCTGTCGAACTGACGGATCCGGCAGCAGGCTATGGTCGATTTCCACGCAGGACACACACCAGTCAGCGTAAAAGTCCAGTAATACCGGCTGATGATTTCTTGCTGCCTGGTCCAGATCCTGGTCGAGTTGTGCCATGGAAGACACCGTTTCAAACGGCAGCGCAGCAGAGGACGGGCGGATGCCGGGAATGAGTGGCAACACCATCCAGAGGGCTACCCCCAGCAAGGCCACCCCAAAAAAACGTTTGATCCAGTTCATCCATTTGCCTGCTTTGGGCAACAGTGCTCCGGCGGATGTACCGATGACCAGCAGCGGAGATCCCATGCCCAGGGCCATGAAGAACAGCGCACCGCCTCCCAGCAGCACGTTCCGGGTCTGTGCAATGTACAGGAGCCCTCCTGCCAGTGGGGCTGCCACGCAGGGACCCACCACCAGGGCTGATAACGCTCCCATCAGTCCGACCCCAAGGAATTTGCCTCCGGGCAGCCGGCCGGACAGGGTATTCAGGCGGGTTTGCATGCCGGCAGGCACTTGCAGTTGATACACATCAAACATGGACAAAGCCAGAAGGACGAAAAGAAGTGCCGTGACGGTTTGCACGGGGGGGGTTTGCAAGGCATTGGAAAGCAGGGTTCCCGACAGGCCGGCCAGGACACCGGCCACCGTGTAGGTGACGGCCATGCCCAGAACGTAGGCCAGTGACAGGGTGAAGCCGCGTGTTCGTGTCAGACGTGCGCCCTCTCCGGCAATGATGCCAGAAAGAATCGGGATCATGGGAAATACGCATGGAGTCAGGGCAAGAAGCAGGCCAAACCCGTAGAAACTCAGCATGACCCAGTTCGGTTTGGCATCGCGAAGGTAATTGAGGTAGTCCTCGGGATTGGAGGAATGGGCATCCGGAGGGGGTGGCGACAGGGGGTCGTTCAGAGCCGTGACCTGATAACTGCCCCGGGGCCCTTGCTGCTCGAAATCACGGGTGGTGGGTGGGTAACAGATCCCGTGCTCGGCGCAACCCTGATAGCTGACGGACACTTTGGCAGGATCGACGGCCGATACGTCAGCCACGGCATCGAAAGGATGGTGGTAAATCCAGACCAGGCCAAAGCTGGGATCCTGTTTGCTCTCGGCCTGGGGAAAGTGCAGTACCGCCGGTTTTCCGTCGGCCTGTACGTGAATTCTGTCCCGGTACAGGTAATAGCCAGAAGCAGGCGAGAACCGGATGATGAGGTGTCTGGCATCTTGTGTGGCCACCTGGATGCCGAAAGCCTCCTCGGGCATCAAAAAGGTTTTGGGGGTGTTGTCTGCGGTGGTGATGGAGGCTGGCAGGGCGCGCGCTGTACCGGCAGTGGGCAATCCGTCGGCCTGGGCGGGGCTCAGGCTGGAAATCAGTGCGAGGAAGCTCGCGAGCAGGAGAATGCGCAGGAATTGACTTGACTGTGGCATGGGTTGCTTGAAGGTCACGTTCCAGAGAAGGGACATTCTACTCCGACAATCGTGACAGCGCCCAGTTCACATGCTCACGCACGAGTTCCGAAGGATGATGTTGCCGGTCTGCCAGGGCTTGGCGGGCTTCCTCGTGGGCTGGTCCGTTGCCCAGGGCAATGGCTACGTTGCGCAGCCACCGCTCATGACCAATGCGACGGATGGCCGTGCCGCTGGTATGGGTCAGGAAGTCGGTTTCGCTCCAGGACAGAAGCTCAGTCAGTGAGCGATCCTTGAGCCGGTCGCGGGGGGCGAAGTCAGGCAGGTGGCTCAATTGGGCAAAGCGGTTCCACGGGCATACCAGCTGGCAGTCGTCGCATCCGTAAATCCGGTTGCCCATTTGGGACCTCAGGGGATCGGGAATGGCGCCCTTATGTTCGATGGTGAGGTAGGAAATGCACCGTCGGGCATCCAGGTGGTAGGGGGTGGGTAAGGCGCCGGTGGGGCATATGTCAAGGCAGGCACGGCATGAACCGCAGTGCTCGTCTGTCGGGGTGTCCACGGGCAGGGGCAGGTTTGTGTAGATTTCTCCCAGAAAGAAAAACGAGCCCCGGTCACGATTGAGCAGGAGTGTGTGTTTCCCCCGCCATCCCAATCCGGCCTGACGAGCAATCTCCACTTCCATCACTGGTGCGCTGTCACAAAAAACGCGGTATCCGTGGGGTCCCCATTCCTGCTCCAGGTGCGAAGCCAGTTTTTGCAGGCGGTTTCTCACCACCTTGTGGTAGTCACGGCCCAGCGCATAACGGGATACGTAACCCGTGGAAGGGTTCTCGAGGGCGGTCGCAGCTGATTCCGGGGATTCGGACAGGTAGGACAGGCCTGCACTGATGACTCGCAGGGTTCCAGGCAACAGCTGTTCAGGATGCTGGCGCAGATGGGCGTGTCGCTGCATGAAATCCATGTGGCCATGACACCCGGCCGCAAGCCATGTCTTCAGGTGCTCACCGGCCATTTCCAGGTCAGGCAGGCAAACGCGCACCTGATCAAACCCCAAGGCTTTGGCCTGGTGTTGCATGCTTGTCTTCAGCGCATCAGGTGAGGGTGGGGGGCGGGTCATGGTCTGTC
>JAJZEL010000202.1 GCA_021828575.1 Pseudomonadota bacterium | reverse complement strand
GAGCCCCTAGCTCCGGCAGGGCCAGCAAGGCCTCGCTGTCTGCCCCTTCCAGGGGATGGAGAACGGGCAACGCACTGATTTTGCCAAGGCGCGCTGCCGTGGCCTCACCCACCGCTGCCAGTCGGGTGGATGGTTTCAGGTGGGGGCCCACGTGCGGCCAGCCTTCCTGCACCGCATTTGCGCTGATGAAAATGGCCCAGTCGGCCTGACGCACCCGTGATCTGGTGGCTTCTTCATCCAGAGGAAGTGGATGAATCGCCAGTGTGGGAAATATCCAAGCTTGCCCCCCTTCATTCCGCACTCTTTCCGCCAGGGGGCGAGCAAGGTCGGTGGGGCGGGTGATCAGCAGGCCGGGAAGGTCAGGTTTCACTCGGCGCGTGAGTTTCGGCAACGGTCGAGAATGTCTGCGGCTCCCTGAACCAGCAGTTGCTCAGACACGGCGTGCCCGAGGGCCTCCGGATCTTCCTGGGAGCCCTCTCCCTGAGCCTTCAGGATGCGGTCACCTTCCGGACTGCCCACGAAAGCCTGCAGTGTCAGCTTGCCTGCTTCCAGAACGGCATGGGCTCCCAGTGGAACGTCGCAACTGCCGGCCAGTCTTCGGGAAAGCGCGCGTTCGGCTCGTACGCAGGCTTCTGCGCCAGCATCCCGAAGGGGGGCCAGCCATTCGGCCATGTGGGGGTGATTTTCAGGAAATTCCAGACCCAGGGCCCCCTGCCCCACAGCGGGAAGGCTTTCCTCAATCGACATGAGCGCCCGGATGCGTTCGCCCAAACCCAGACGACGCAGACCGGCTGCGGCCAGGACGATGCCATGGTATTCGCCGGCGTCCAGCTTCCTGAGGCGGGTGTCCAGATTGCCGCGCAGGGGTTCGATGCGCAGGTGGGGATAACGGGCCCGCAACTGACAGGCACGACGCAGGCTTGAAGTGCCCACGATGGCATCGGACGGCAGGTCTTCTAGATGGCCGAAATGGGGGGAAACCCAGGCATCCCGGGGGTCTTCGCGTGGCCCAGCCACGAACAGGCTGAAACCCACAGGCAATTCCATGGGGACGTCTTTCAGGGAATGAACGGCCAAATGTGCCCGCCCCTCCTGCATGGCTATCTCTAACTCTTTGACAAATAAACCTTTTCCGCCAACTGCTGCCAGGCTTTTATCGAGAATGCGGTCCCCGGTGGTTGTCATGCCCAACAACTCGACTGCCGCATCCGGATATAATTCCGTAATTCGGTGGCGGATATGCTCGGCCTGCCAGAGAGCCAACCGGCTTTCACGGGTGGCGATGGTGATTTTTGGAGAGTACATGAGCTTGCAAGGAATGAAATGGAGATTTTGTATGGGCTCGAAGTGTAGCACGAAGCCCCATTCACCCCGGAGGAAGGCATGAACGCCCCGGCCTCTGACAAGGATCTGCCCCTGAAGGAAGACATTCGCTTTTTGGGAAGGATTCTGGGAGACACCCTTCGTGCTCAGGAAGGCGAGGACATCTTCCAGTTGATTGAGGGGGTGAGGCAGACAGCCATTCGCTACCGGCGGGGAGACCAGTCAGCCCAGTCACAACTGGAGCACAGTCTGGATGGTCTGAGTCCCGAAGACACCATTGCCGTGGTGAGGGCCTTCAGTTATTTTTCCCACCTGTGCAATATCGCGGAAGACCTGCACCATAATCGCCGGCGCATTGCCTATTCCCAGGCGGGCGCTCCACCTCGCGAGGGCAGCATCTCCCTGGCTCTGCAACGCATCAAGCAGGAGGGGGTAACCTCGGGCATGCTGCAGGAGTTTTTCCGGAAAGCGCTCATCTCTCCCGTGCTCACGGCTCATCCCACCGAGGTGCAGCGCAAGAGCGTGCTGGACTGCCATATGGTCATTTCAAGCCGCCTGGGGGAACGCACCCGGGTGACGCTGAGTCCGGAGGAACTGACCGAAAACGAGGCTTCCCTGCGCCGTGCCGTGCTGACGCTCTGGCAGACCAACGAGTTGCGCACGTTCAAGCTCAGGGTGCACGACGAGATCGAAAATGGCCTGTCATATTACCGGTACACCTTTTTGCGCGAAGTGCCCCGTCTCTGCACCAATATTGAGGACCTGCTGGCCAGGGACCCGGATTATGGCAGTGTGGCCAGTCATGTGCCTGCTTTCCTGCGCATGGGCAGCTGGATCGGTGGTGACCGTGACGGCAACCCTTTCGTGACGGCGGAGGTGACCGACCATGCGCTTAAACGGCATTGTTCGGTCATCATGGAGTTCTATCTCCAGCAATTGCTCACGTTACGCGGCGAACTTTCCTTGTCCTCGCGCCTGGTGCAGGTGACGGAGGCTGTTCGCACCATGGCGGAATGCTCTCCCGAAACCACTGAAAGCCGCCTTGAGGAACCCTACAGGCGTGCCGTGACCCACATTCATGCTCGCATTCACCAGACGGCCCGTCACCTGGCGGGGCAGGTCGAGGAGCCAGGCCCGGATGCCTATGTCAGTCCTGCCGAGTTTGCGGCCGACCTGGACTTGCTGGTCAATTCATTGCGCCTGCATGGTTCCGAACTGCTGGCGGAGGGGCGGCTACGTCTTTTGCGTCGCGCAGTGGATTCCTTTGGTTTTCACTTGGCTCCGCTGGACCTGCGGCAACACTCCGACTTTCATGAACGGGTGGTGGGGGAACTGCTCGCACAATCCGGTGAAACTGTCGATTATTCGAGTCTCAATGAAGATCAGCGCATTCGTTTGCTCATTGATGAGCTGGGCACGTCCCGCAAACGGTACTCGCCCCTGGCAGACTACACGGACTTGACACGCAAGGAGCTGGATACCTTTGAAGTGGCCGCAGCCTTGCAAAAACGACTGGGCGCCCAGGCCCTGCCCAATTACATCATTTCCAAGACGGATAGCGTGAGTGACCTGCTCGAGGTGGCCGTGCTCCTGAAGGAGGTGGGGATGCTGCATGTGGGCCCTTCTCCCCGGCTGGACATGAACATCATTCCTCTGTTTGAAACCATTGGGGACCTGCGGGGCTGCGGGGACATCATGCGGCGACTTTTCGCCCTGCCCGTGTACCGCGCCTTGCTCGTCAGTCGTGGCAATACCCAGGAGGTCATGCTGGGTTATTCGGACAGCAACAAGGACGGCGGTTTCCTCACGGCCAACTGGGAGCTCTACAAGGCCGAAAAAACCCTTGTTCAGGTATTTTCGGAATTCGACATCGAAATGCGATTGTTTCATGGCCGCGGAGGCTCCGTAGGCCGCGGGGGTGGACCAAGCTACTATGGCATCCTGGCTCAGCCAGCCGGTAGCGTGAATGCCCAGATCCGCCTTACGGAACAGGGTGAGGTGATCGCCAGCAAATATTCCGATCCTGGTATCGGACGACGCAACCTGGAAACGCTTGTGGCTGCCACGCTGGAGGCCACCCTGCTGGATCGTGATCGCGACATTCAGGGACGGGACGAGTT
>JAJZEL010000120.1 GCA_021828575.1 Pseudomonadota bacterium | reverse complement strand
GTTGCGTGCCCAATAAAACAGCCCAGGGTTGGCTCTGCCCCTGCCATGGCAGCATATACGACAATAGCGGACGCATCATTTCCGGACCGGCGCCACAGAACCTCCATTTGCCTCCCTATCATTTCGTTTCAAACGACAAGATCCTGATTGGAAAGTCGTCATGAAGAAAATGATCGCGTGGATCGATGCGCGTTTTCCGCTGACTCATTTCATCAAGCACGAACTGACCGATTACCCTACCCCAAGAAACCTGAGTTATTGGTGGGGGTTCGGATTTCTGGCCGGCTTCGTGCTTGTCATCCAGCTTGTGACGGGCATTTTCCTGGCGATGCACTACAAGGCAGATTCAAACCTCGCATTCGACTCTGTCCAGCACATCATGCGCGATGTCAACTACGGTTGGCTGATCCGCTATCTCCATTCCACTGGCGCTTCTGCCTTTTTTGCCGTGATTTACATCCACATGGCACGCACGCTTTATTACGGTTCATACCGGCGACCGCGCGAGTTGCTCTGGTGGACCGGACAGGGGCTGCTGCTGCTCATGATGGCGACCGCATTCATGGGATACCTGCTTCCCTGGGGTCAGATGTCCTACTGGGGTGCCACGGTGATCACCAACCTGTTCAGTGCCACGCCCATCATAGGCGACCAGATCGTCATCTGGCTCAGGGGCGGATTCGCGGTCGATGACCCCACCCTGACCCGCTTTTTCTCCATGCATTACCTGTTTCCGTTCCTGATATCGGCAGCAGCAGTCATTCACCTCATTGCGCTGCACACGGTCAGGAGCAGCAACCCTTCAGGCCTCAATCTGTCCGACAAGGACAACATTCCATTCCACCCCTATTTCACAATCAAGGATCTATTTGGCCTGGGCGTATTCATGCTGGTGTATTTCGGCATCGTGTTTTTCGACCCAGAGCTTGTCATCGACGTGACAAACAACATTCCGGCCAATCCAATGCAAACGCCAGCGGATATTGTTCCAGAATGGTACTTCCTGCCCTTCTATGCCATCTTGCGCGCGGTGCCGGACCTCATCGGCGGGGTTGTGGCTATGGCGCTGTCGGTTCTGATTTTTGCTGCCCTGCCCTATCTGGATCGTTCCCGGATATCAGGGGGTGCCATATACAGGCCTGTTTACCGTACGATGTTTTATGTATTCATCGTTGACATTTTCGTTTTGGGTTACGTGGGCGCGCATCCGCCAGAAAGTGTTTTGAAAGTGGTGGGCGAAGTCGCGACAGCCATCTACTTTTCAACATTTCTGTTGCTCCCCTTTCTGTCGCGATGGGAGGAAGGTTATCTTCTGAAAAGGGGGTTACCCGTCGAAGTGATGGAAATGACGCAAAAGGAAATCGAGGAGGCCCGGTGAATCACTTCAGACTCTGGGCACTGTTTGCCAGCCTGGCTTGCACGATGAACGGGACAGCACTGGCCGCAGGGGATAAGGCCGCCATTTTGCAGCGCGGCGCCCATGTGGCAACGGAGGTGTGCAACGCCTGCCACAGCCTCAAGTACCTCAAATACAGCGATTTCCTCAAACTCGGCTTCACGAAGCAGCAGGTCGATGTGATGCGGGGCGACAGGAACATGGGCGATCCCCTCATCGCGCAGATGGCCCCCGGCGATGCGCTGGCAGCGTTTGGCATCGTCCCTCCTGACCTGTCCCTGATGGCCAAGGCCAGGGAAGGCGGAGTGGGGTATATCGATTCCATGATCACCGGGTTCTATACAGCAGCGAACGGGAATACCGACAATCATGTTTTCCCCGGGATCAAGATGCCTGACATATTGGGAATATCACAGGCGGATCCCACAAGCCGCAAAGCACTTCTGGTGAAAGCCGAAGACGTTTCCACGTTTCTCGGATGGGCAGCTGACCCCATGGCCGAATCGCGGGAAAACCTGGGCTATGCCGTGATGGCCTACGTATTTGTGTTGACCGTCTTGCTATATTTACTCAAGCGTAAAATCTGGAAACGACTGGAATAGAGCGCGCCGGGACTTCACTGAACAGCGAAACGAAAGCCCTCCCAATAAGTCGTAACAATTCTGCGAGGAACGTAATGTGAATTGATTCCGATAATGAGGCCAATCGCTCAGGAGGCCCGTCATGAAAATAGACTCTACTGAATTCGGCAGCATTACGGTCAACGGTGACAGTTATCCGTACGATATTTTTATCCGTTTGTCGGGCGAGGTACTCAAACGCAAGAAACGGTATTCCAGAAAGCACTACAACACATCACACATCATTTCACGCGAAGAGGCAGAGTTCATATACGAAGAAGGGTGCGACACCCTTGTGCTGGGTGCCGGACAGTTCAAGAACCTGAATTTGTCACCTGAAGCCGCAGAATACTTCAAGCATAACGACTGCCGGGTCATATTGCGTTCCACCACAGATGCCGTCACTGCATACAACAAGGCCAGGGGGAAAACCATTGGTTTGTTCCATGTCACCTGTTAAGACGAGGTTCCATTCTTGAATACATATATGAAAAATCTGATGTTGGCGAGCGCAATCATTTTGACTTTGTCAGGGTGCGGCAACATGCTCGCCGCAGATGGCTACAGCAATTTCAATCCGGGATATGAGGGAATGGGTTATGGCGACTATGGCGGATTCGGCGGCATGGATGATGCGGGCTTTGGTGGCATGGATGACGGAGGTTTCGGTGGCATGGGCGATGGGGGCTTTGGTGGCATGGATGATGATTAAATTTTACAAACGAGTTATATGGTGACGCCAATGAAAAATATCCTGAATATTCTATTTTTGTTGTTTTCCATCCCAGGGATGGTATTGATTGCGCCAGCTTATGCAGAAGGACTCATGGGCAATGAAGCATGCGCTGCCCCACATCAGCATACAGACCCGGTTGCCAATGTTGAGAAGCGCCTTGCTGAACTCAAGACCGAGCTCAAGATCACCAATGATCAGGAAGAGGCCTGGAATATTTACGCCGACAAGACCGTGCGAAGTGTCAGGGAAATCAGGGACCAGATGATGGGAGCATTGCATGAAAAACCGCAAACGGCGCCCGAGCGCTTTGACCGTCACATCGCATTAATGAAAGATCGGTTAGCCAGCTTTGAGAAAATGGACGATGCGCTCAAAGAACTTTACAGGAGGTTAACGCCGGAGCAGAAAATTCTGGCAGACCGCCATTTTGCAAAAATTCACCACTGAGCCACGATACAGTTTCCTGTCCGTCACGGTGTTGCCGTCCGGTGCTGAAAACAGGCTTGTCAACCAAACAGCTTGCCGGCAGTTTGCGCAATGAGCTTACCCTGGTGGCGCGCACCCTCCAGTTCAATGGTGCTGGGCTGACGCTGTCCCTGCCCGCCGGCAATGGTGGTTGCGCCGTAAGGGCTGCCGCCTACGATCTCGTCCAGGGTCATCTGGCCCTGATGACTATACGGAAGACCGACAATGGTC
>JAJZEL010000157.1 GCA_021828575.1 Pseudomonadota bacterium | reverse complement strand
ACGTATGGCTCGATGCGCCCATCGGTTACATGGGAACCTTCAAAAAACTGGCCAATGACCGCAATCTGGACTTTGACGCTATCTGGAATCCGGACAGCTCAGCTGAACTTTATCATTTCATCGGCAAGGATATTCTCTACTTCCATTCACTGTTCTGGCCTGCCATGCTGAAGAGCGCCGGCTTCCGAACCCCAACCCGGATTTTCGTGCATGGATTCCTGACGGTCAACGGACAGAAAATGTCCAAAAGCCGAGGCTCGTTCATTACTGCCGGCAATTACCTTCGGCACCTGAATCCCGAATGTCTTCGCTACTACTTTGCAGCCAAGCTGAATGCCAGCATGGAAGACATCGACCTCAACTTGGATGATTTCGTGGCCCGGGTCAATAGTGATCTCGTGGGCAAGTACGTCAACATCGCCAGCCGGACCGCAGGCTTCGTCTCCCGGATTTTTGACGGACACCTGTCGGAATCCATTCCTGCTGATGCAGCGCTTCTTGCCGAACGTGGCTACAAGGAAGCTGAAAACATCGCATCATTTTATGATCAGCGCGAATATGGCAAGGCCATTCGCCTCATCATGGAATTCACTGACGAAGCCAATCGTTACGTGGACCAGGTCAAACCCTGGGAACTGGCAAGGGATGAAGGACGACATCAGGAACTGCAGGAAATCTGTACGGCCTGCCTCGAAATCTTCCGTCTCCTGACCCTGTTCCTTAAACCGGTGCTTCCGGAAGTGGCCGCACAAGTGGAAACCTTTCTCCGGGTGCAACCGCTTGAATGGGCACATGCCAGAAAGGACCATTCACTGCGTGGGCGAACCATTCTCCCTTATCAGCACCTGATGGCACGGGTCAATCCCAAGGATGTCTCGGCGCTCCTGGCGGACAGTCAGTCGTCGCTCAAACAGGACAAGACTCCACCACCACAGGCGACGACAACTGTTCTGCCCCCCATCAGCAGTACCATCGGCATTGATGACTTTTCAAAAATCGATTTGCGGGTGGCACGCATCATCTCGGCCGAGACCGTACCGGAAGCTGACAAGCTGCTCAGGCTGACACTCGATATGGGGATGGAACAACGTACGGTTTTTTCGGGCATCAAGAGCACATATGAACCTGAAAAACTGGTGGGACGTCTCACAGTCATGGTGGCCAATCTGAGCCCGCGCAAAATGCGTTTTGGCGAATCGCAAGGTATGGTGCTCGCAGCCGGCGATGGATCAGGGATTTTCCTGCTGACGCCGGATATGGGCGCCCAGCCCGGAATGCGCATCAAATGACAGCGTTTTCCACCCGCTCTCGGCCAAAAACCACATTCACCTGGTCTTCACCAAGGCACTCCCTGATCTGTTCATAAAGTGTTTCGTCCAGCCGCATGGGTGGCCACTCGATTTCGCATCGGGCATCCATATTGGCGTATTCCACTGTCACGGCGCAGTTTCCCGCGGGCGATGAGGCCAAAATATTCACCAGACGACTCACATTCATATCACCCTCAAGATGCAGACGGAGTTCTCGGGCAAAGCGCACCCTTGCGTCACTCAGAGAATATACCCGGTCTGCCGTGAGGCGAACGCCTTGCGTGAAATTGTCCAGAGAGGCTTTGCCTTCCACGACCAGCAGTTGGTCTTCCTGGATGATGGCGCGTGCCTGGTCAAACAGTTCACTAAAAATGGCCACTTCCACACGGGCTGTCCCATCTTCCACTTGAACAATGGCCATGCGACCACGACGGGTTTGCTGGATGCGCAAGGCGATGACAATTCCGGCAGCAATCACTGGCTCAGGGCGCGGCACGAGCTGCGATAGATCCCGTGGCACCAGGCCCCTGATTTCTTTTGCATAAGCAGAAAACGGGTGGCCACTGAAATAGTACCCAAGAACAGATTTTTCCTGGATCAGACGCTCGCGTAATGACCATGGAACCACGTTGCGAATCAGTTCTGGAGGTGCCTCGCGCGCTTGTGCTGCCTCCCCGCCAAACAAGGCGCCCTGATGCTGGTTTCGACTGGCCTGCTCAGCCATTTCCATTGCCCTGTCTACGGAAGCCAAAAGCATGGCCCGATTGTCTTCCAGGGCATCCAGAGCCCCTGCCTTGATCAGCGCTTCGAGAACCCGACGGTTGGCCACTTTTTTGTCGACACGAAGACACAAGTCAGGCAACCCGGTAAATAGTCCGTCTTCCTGACGCACGCGTTCAATCTCCAGAGCCGCTGCCTCGCCCACCCCCTTGATGGACCCCAGCCCGTAGCGAATCTGCCGTCTGCCCACGGGCATGTAACGCCAGGAAGAAGCATTCACATCTGGAGGCAGAATTTCAAGATTGTTCCTGCGCGCATCTTCCACAAAAATGGCCACCTTATCCGTGTCATCCATATCTGCCGATAAGGTGGCCGCCAGGAACTGGGCAGGATAGTGAGCCTTGAGCCAGGCCGTCTGATAGGACACCAAGGCGTAGGCGGCAGAGTGGGACTTGTTGAATCCGTACTCGCCAAACTTGGCCATGAGGTCGAATAACTGGGTCGCCAATGTGACTGAAACCCCTCGTTCCACAGCCCCTTCAATGAAACGGGGCCGTTGTCTGGCCATTTCCTCCTTGTCCTTTTTTCCCATGGCACGCCGCAGAAGATCAGCGCCACCCAGCGTATAGCCCGCCAGTACCTGGGCAATTTGCATCACCTGTTCCTGATAAACGATGACCCCATAGGTGGGCCGCAGGATGGGTTCAAGAAACTCATGAAAATACTCACATTTTTCACGACCATGGCGACGATTGATGAAATCGTCCACCATGCCTGATTGCAGGGGACCTGGTCGGTTGAGCGCCATCAGGGCAATGATGTCTTCAAACCCTGAAGGTTTCAGGCGCTTCTCCATATCCCGTGCAGAACGCGATTCCTGTTGGAATACGGCAGACGTGTTTCCTGATCCAAACAGGGCATAGGTTGCCGGGTCATCCAGCGGAATGTCGTTAACGTGGAATCCAGATGCGCGCGGATCATCCACCAAAGCCCTCACATGCCTTTCTGCCCAGTCCAGAATGGTCAGAGTACGCAAGCCAAGAAAGTCGAATTTGACCAGACCCACCTTTTCCACGTCATCCTTGTCGAACTGACTAACCATCACATCCGAACCATCCTGGCGGTACAAGGGCGTGAAATCCGTCAGCCTGCCTGGTGCGATCAACACGCCACCGGCATGCATGCCTACGTTGCGCGTGACCCCTTCCAGCCTTTCGGCCAGAGCCAGCAGTTCGGCCACTTCCTCCTCGTCCCGGGCACGCTTGTCCAACAGTGGTTCCTGTTGGCGCGCTTTTTCCAGGGTCATGTCAAGCTCGAAAGGCACCAGTTTTGCCAGCTGATCAACAAAATGATAAGGCAGGTCCAGGACTCGACCTACATCACGAATAACAGCCTTGGCAGCCATGGTGCCAAAGGTGGCAATCTGCGCAACGGATTCGGCACCATATTTTCGGCGCACATATTCGATCACACGATCTCGCCCATCCTGACAGAAATCCACGTCAAAGTCGGGCATGGAAACCCGTTCGGGATTCAGGAAACGCTCAAAGAGCAGGTCATAACGCAATGGATCCAGATCAGTAATACCAAGACAATAAGCCACCAGTGAGCCAGCGCCCGAACCACGTCCTGGCCCCACTGGCACTCCGTTGTGCCTAGCCCACCCGATGAAATCCGCCACAATGAGAAAGTACCCCGAAAACCCCATCTGAACGATGGTCTGGCACTCGAATTTCAGACGCTCTTCGTAAGCCGGACGTTCCTTCTCGCGCAATGACTCGTCCGGATAGAGGGTCATTAACCGCTGATCCAGCCCTTCGGATGCAGACCGCTCCAGAAAGACATCCAGTGGCTCATCGTCAGGGGTATCAAAATCAGGTAGCCTGGGTTTTCCGAGGACCAGATCAAGATTGCAGCGCCGCGCAATTTCCACTGCATTCTGCAAGGCTTCGGGAATATCGGAAAAAAGAGCCGCCATTTCCTGCTGGCTCTTGAAATATTGTTCGCGGGTGAAGGTTCTGGGACGACGGGGGTCTGCCAGCAATTGGCCCGATGCAATACAGACCCTGGCCTCGTGGGCCTTGAAATCCTGAGGGCGCATGAACTGTATCGGGTGCGTGGCCACCAGCGGAACATCCAGTTCTGCAGCCAGCTGGACTGTGGCATTCACCAGGGCTTCCTGGCCTGGAAAGCCCGACCGCTGCACCTCCAGATAAAAAGCATCCCCAAAAAACCGTTTCCAGCGCTCAGCGCGCTCTCGGGCTTCCTTGTGATTACCGCTTTGCAATGCCTGTCCCACGTCTCCATTTGCAGCACCAGAAAGGAGAATCAGACCTTCTGCCTGCTCCTCGATCCAGGTCCGCTCCAGAAAAGCCACTCCTCGGGTTTGTGGTGCTTCCCAGGCTCGGGAAAGCAATTGGCATAATGCGTGATATCCGTGTGGATTACGCGCCATCAACAACACACGGTATGGAACCGACTGACCCTCATCAGGATGAACCCAGACGTCACAACCTGCCAACGGCTTGATGCCTGCGCCACGGGCAGCACGGTAGAAACGAATCCATCCAAACAAATTGTTGATGTCCGCAATGGCCAACGCAGGCATGCCGTCTGACCTGGCAAAATCCACGGCTTCCGGAATGCGCACCAGCCCATCGGTAATGGAAAATTCTGTGTGCAGGCGCAAATGGACAAAAACGGGTTGAGTAGCGCTCACGGCCAAGTCAGGTCAGATCAAAAGCAGGTGGCTTCATTCTACCTGAAGCAGTTTGCCATTCCTGCGACGTTCCTGGAAAAAACGTTTCAGTCGATCCCCACACTCCTCTGCCCGCACGCCAAAAACCACGGTTGCGTGATGATTGAGCCGATTCTGTGAAAAAAGATCCACCACGCTCCCGCAGGCACCTGTTTTCGGGTCATGGGCACCAAAAACCAGTCGAGAAATCCGCGCATGCAGGACGGCCCCGGCACACATGGCACAAGGCTCGATCGTCACATAAAGGCTGCAACCCGGAAGGCGATAATTGCCCAGATGGCGGGCCGCTTCTCTCATGGCCTCCATTTCAGCATGGGCAGTGGGATCATGCTGGTGCAAGGGGCGGTTAAAGCCACGTCCGATGATCACTCCATCGGCACTCACCACCACAGCCCCCACAGGTACCTCGCCATGATGGGCAGCTTCGTCAGCCAGTCGCAAGGCTTCCCGCATCATGGCGTCATCAAGATCCGAATCAGTCAGCATGAGGCTGACCGCACACGTGGCAAGCGGGGTCCCGCTGTAATCTGACCTGCTTCCATTCCATGGAAAGGGCATCCAGCATCAAAAGACGGTTTTTCAGAGAGGTGCCGATACCAGCCAGCAATTTCAATGCTTCTGCCGCCTGGGTAGCACCCACGATGCCTACCAGCGGGGAAAACACGCCCATGATGGCACACCGTTCTTCCTGATCCTGTCCTTCCTCCGGGAAAAGGCACGCATAGCATGCACTTTTGTCATCCCTCAGATCAAATACGGTCACCTGAGCGTCAAAACGAATTGCCGCACCAGAAACCAGCGGCTTGCGATGATGCACCACTGCCCGATTGATGGCGTGGCGAGTTTCAAAATTATCAGTGCAATCCAGGACCACATCGACATTTGCCACCAGCATGTCCAGCCTGCAAGCATCCAGTCGTTCTGGAATGCCTTCCACCTGGACCAGGGGATTGATGGCCTGCACGCTGCCCATGGTAGCCAGGGCCTTGTTGTGACCAAGGTCCGTCATGCGCAAAGCCACCTGGCGTTGCAGGTTGGTGAGATCCACTTCGTCACCATCGCACAGTACGAGGTGCCCCACGCCTGCAGCCGCCAAGTGATCTGAAGCAGCAGAACCCAGTCCGCCTGCCCCCACCAATAGCACCCGACCTTGATTGATCTTCTCCTGCCCCGTCATATCCATTTCTTTCAGGAGAATATGGCGGCTGTACCGCAACAAAGCAAAATCGTCCATCAAAACTGCTCAGTGCTGTGTATCGCCCTGCGCTTTCTTCAGGTAACTGATGGCCTGGTCCATCTGCACGTCCACCGGTTTGCCGGACTTGCCCCCAGCCTTTCCTGCGTGCAACTGAGGTGTGGCCATTTCAGGAGCAGGTGACGCTGCAGAAGGAGTGCCTGCTTTGCCGTCATTGGGGTTTGCCAGATGCCCTGTCAGATCCGCTTCGCGGATTCCCAGAGTGGCCTCAACGGAATTGGCATCATCTGGAACCACCAGATCCGGGTCAATACCCTTGGCCTGAATGGAACGCCCCTTCGGCGTGAAATAACGAGCCGTGGTCAGCTTGAGTGCCGTATTGTTACCCAGAGGGAAAATCGTCTGCACGGACCCCTTTCCAAAAGTACGGACTCCCATGATGGTTCCCCGTTTCTGATCCTGCAATGCACCAGCAACGATTTCAGAAGCCGACGCCGACCCCCCGTTCACCAGCACTACCAGCGGGACTTTCTTCACAGCATCCGGCAACGTGGCAATGAAATCTTCCTCCGTAGGCCCTGGCAGATAGTTTTCAGGAAGAGTGGTGAGGTGCATCTTGGAATCCGGTATCCGGCCATCGGTGTAGACCACCAACGTGTCCTTGGGCAGGAATACTGCCGACACGCCCACAGCGGCATTGAGCAATCCCCCAGGGTTGTTGCGCAGGTCAAGCACGATGCCTTTCACGTGGCCCTGATTGTCCTTGTAGAACTTGTCAAAGGCCTTGGCCAGATCTTCAGCCGTACGCTCCTGGAACTGGCTGATGCGCATGACGGCATAACCGGGATCCTTCTCCTCGAGTCTGACGCTCTTCATCTTGATAATGGCCCGGGTCAGGGTGATCACCAGGGGTTTGGGCACATCCTTGCGCAGCACTGTCAGACTAATGGTGGTGTCAGGTTTGCCACGCATGAGCTTCACTGCATCATTAAGTGTCATGCCCTTGACTGCTTCCCCGTCCAATTTGATGATGAGGTCTCCTGGCTTCATGCCTGCCTTGGCGGCGGGAGAGTCGTCAATGGGAGACACCACCTTCACCAGGCCATCATCCATGGTGACTTCGAGTCCGAGGCCGCCAAATTCACCCTGGGTCCCTGTCTGCAATTCCTTGTAGGCCTCCTGATCCAGGTAGGCAGAATGCGGGTCCAACCCGGACACCATGCCAATGATGGCCTCCTTGATGAGCTTTCTGTCGGGAACAGGCTCGACGTAATCCGTCTTGATTTTCCCGAACACCTCACTAAACGTGCGTAACTCGTCTACAGGCAGGGAAGAGGGTGACGCATCAGAGTGCTGCGCGTCAGCAGAAAAATTGAATGCCAGGGCAAAACCCAGAAAGGTGCCCAGCATTACCCAGCCCAATTTCTTCAAAAGCCCATTCATGATGTTTCCGGTCCTTGTGTCTGATGCGAGTTAAGGTTTCCCCATCCACGAAAGTGGATCGAAAGGCTTGCTCTCATACCGAAGCTCGAAGTATATCCCTGATTCGCTGCTACCACCCGTGCTGCCTGCAGAAGCCACTGTAGCCCCTCCCTGGACCAGATCGCCCACCTGCGTCAGCAAGCTCTGGGCCCCGCCATAAAGGCTCATGTACCCATTACCGTGGTCAATGATGAGCAGGTTTCCAAAACCTCGCAACCAATCAGCAAACACCACGCGGCCAGAGGCCACGGCTTTCACATCACGCCCTTCGGGAGCTCTGATGAACAAGCCTTTCCAGAGAAGGCCGGTATCCTGACGGGGAGTGCCAAAACGGTTCATGAGTTCCCCAGCCAGCGGCAGGTGCAAGTGGCCCCTCAGGTGCGAGAACACGCCGTTATCCTCGCCCGGCTCGGGCAGCTGATTGATCATGGCTACCGGAGGTTCTGAGCCCGTGGCCTTGCCAGCGCCATGAGGATGTTTGCGCGAAGAAGAATGACGGGCCGCCAGCTTGCGTTCCAGATCTTCCACTAGTCGCGTCAACCGGCGCTCATCGCGACGCAGGGAATCCAGGCTGTGCTTCTGCTGATTGAGGCGACTGGACAGCTCGGCCACCAGCTTGGCCCGAGTCTTGTTTTCGGCTTCCAAGCGCTTTCTCTGCTCAGCCTGCTCAGCCTGGACGTGCAACAATTGTGTGTATTTTCTTTCTCTTGCAATGGTGACCTGTGTCAGATTCTGAAGGTTGGACTCCAGGTGTTTTCCATTGTCCGCCTGGTCACCAACCAACGTTTCCAGCCAGCGTTCATGGCGTGCATGCTCGTCAAAACTCGCCCCTCCAGCCAGCCAGGGATCATCTGCCAGCGCCAGGCTTTCCTCATAATGCTCGCGCAGCAGTCTGGAAAGAACGGACTGGTTCTGCACCAGCGCTTCCTGAGTATCTGATGATCGTTGGTGAAGGTTGTCCAGTTCGTTCTGGAGCGATTGCTGCTGTTTGGCCAAGTCGCGCAAATGCCGATTGATTTCGCTGATGTTGTGCTCGGTCTTGCGTAGTTCTTCCTGAGCCTGGTTGCGCGACCCTTCGGTTTCAGACAAGTCCTTTTGCAACTTGTGAATGCGCTCGTGCAGGGAATTGAGATCCCCCCTGGGACTGGCCAGCGCTGTTGAAACGGGGACGATCAACAAGCACCAGGCCAGACCGGCAAGGCGAATCACCGTTTTGACTCAGGACTCGACAACACGCCCTTGCCGAGCCACTTGGGCAGTCATTCGAGCGACTTCTTCCGGGTCCCCCAGATAGTAGCTGTTGCGTGCCTGCAACTGTTCATCCAGTTCGTACACCATGGGCATGCCCGTTGGAATGTTGACTTCCATGATGGCTTCATCACTCAGCCTTCCCAGATATTTGACCAGGGCACGCAAGGAATTGCCATGAGCCGCGATCAATACCTGACGCCCTGCATTCACCTGGGGTGCAATGACCTGATTCCAGTAGGGCACGACCCGGTCCACAGTATCTTTCAGGCTTTCGCCCTTAGGAAAACGGTCTGGCCCAAGATGTCGATAGCGGGGATCATGAATTTCACACCGGTCATCGTCCAGGTCCAGGGGCGGCGGCGATACGTCATATCCCCTCCTCCACAACAGCACCTGCTCCTCACCATACCTGGCGGCAGTCTCTGCTTTGTTCAACCCCTGCAGCCCCCCGTAGTGACGCTCGTTGAGACGCCAGTCCGGAATCGTGGGAATCCACATGCGATCCATGCCCTCGAGAACGATCCAGAGCGTCTTGATGGCCCGCTGCAGCACAGAGGTATAAGCCAGATCAATATCCAGACCCGCAGACTTGAGTAGCCGACCGGCTGCCACCGCTTCTTCCACGCCCAATTTTGACAAACCCACATCGGTCCAACCCGTGAAACGGTTTTCTTCATTCCAGACACTTTGACCATGGCGCAACAACACTATTTTCTTCATGAGGCTCACTAAAAACTGCTTGCAAAGGAGTAATTCTACCAAGAACCCACTCCCGACGAAAACGGTTAATGATCTTTTGATAGAATGTCGAGTTGTGCCTCCTTTCAGGATAAAACGGAGCAATCTCTTGTACTTCATCACCCAACACCTTGCGCTGGTGGTTCTGGTCGCTGCCAGCGGACTGATGCTGATATGGCCCGAACTCCAGTCCCTGACAGGGAAACAGCAGACGCTAAGCCCACTGGAAGCCACTCAGCTGATCAACCAGAAGCATGCGGTCATCTTTGACCTGAGGCGTGAACAGGACTTTCACCTGGGACATTTGCCCAATTCACGGCACGTGCCTCCTGATGAAATTCAGGCGCGTTCCGAAGATCTGTCCAAATACAAGTCGCGTCCCGCCATTCTTGTCATCACGGGACAGGATGCCGGAAAATCTGTCCAGGCGCTCAAAACCCTTGGATATCAGGATGTGTTCGTCCTGCGAGGGGGTGTCCCGGCCTGGCTCGAGGCCAGCCTTCCCATCAATAAAACCGTTTCGGGACAATCATGATCATGGCTCAGGTCACCCTGTACGCCACGCGGGTCTGTCCCTATTGCGTCATGGCCGAGCGCTACCTGCGCAGGGCTGGCGTGGAATCCATTCACAAGATACTGGTGGATGAAAACCCTCGCGAAAGAGCCGTCATGATGGAACGTACCCGCCGCAGGACAGTGCCCCAGATATTTATCGGGACGACGCACGTAGGAGGCTATGATGATCTCGTGGCACTGGATCAGGCTGGCGGACTTGCCCCCTTATTAAACCCTACCTCCGAATCACAAGGATGACCCACCATGAGTCAGGATCAGACACAAGACAATACACCCGTTTTCATGATTGAAAAGCTCTACCTCAAGGATGCCTCGCTGGAACTGCCCAATGCCCCTCAAGGGTTCCTTCAACGTGAAACACCGGAAATATCAGTCCAACTGGGCAATGACAGCACCCCCCTTGAAAACGGACTGTTCCAGACCACGGTCACTGTTACGGTCACTGCTTCAGTGCAGGAAAAAACCCTGTTTCTAGTAGAAGTGGTGCAAGCCGGCATTTTCAGAATCATGCATATTCCTGCCCAGGACATGCCTTTCCTGCTGAACGTCACCTGCCCCAACATCCTGTTCCCCTATGCACGCGAAGCCGTCTCCGATCTGGTCACCCGTGGAGGTTTCCCTCCTGTGGTCCTCAATCCGGTCAGTTTTGAAGGTTTGTACCAGCAGCGGTTGCAACAGGCAGAAGCCAACGCGGTCCCCTCGTCGGAATTGGCCCAGTAATCCGTGAAGTTGGCCATTCTCGGAGCGGGGGCTTGGGGAACTGCCTTAGCCGCCAGTTTTTCTAGCCGTCACACAGTCACACTGTGGGGACGAGATGACGCCCTCATGTCACTGATCAGCAAGGACCGTTCAAATGAGCGATATCTGCCCGGACACCCGCTCCCACCAAGTATCCTGCCCACCAGCCATCTTCAGGAAGCCGTTCACGCAGCGGAACTGGTTATTCTGGCTGTCCCGACCACTGCGCTCCGGACAGTACTGGGAGAACTGGTACAGATGCATACTGACACCCCAGTCCTGTGGGCCTGCAAGGGATTTGAACTGCCTGCAGGCTATCTGCCCCATCAGGTAGTGAGGGAAACCCTGACAGCCAGCACTCGTCATGGCGTTCTGTCCGGCCCCAGTTTTGCCGACGAAATTGCTTCAGGCCAACCAGCCGCATTGACCCTGGCCTCGTCCGATCCATCCTTTGCCCGGCATGCCACCCTGTCGCTGCACGGTCCGCGCTTGCGCATCTACTCCTCCACGGACGTAGTGGGAGTTGAACTGGCAGGGGCCCTCAAAAATGTGATTGCCATCGCTGCAGGACTTTGTGACGGTCTGCTCCTGGGACAAAACGCCCGTGCGGCCCTGATCACGCGTGGACTGGTAGAGATTTCCCGGTTGGGCATTGCCATGGGAGGACGTGCGGAAACTTTCATGGGGCTGTCCGGACTCGGGGATCTGGTATTGACCTGCACAGGTGCAGCCTCCCGAAATTATCAGGTGGGCCAGGGCCTGGCCCAGGGACTCCATCTTGATGCCATACTCAACCGACTGGGACACGTGGCCGAAGGCGTGAATTCTTCCCTGGCAGCGGTCCGACTGGCCCACCATCATCACGTGGAAATGCCCATAGCCGAAACCGTGCTGGGCGTTCTGGAAAAACGACTGACCCCGCACGCAGCTCTGGAGCAACTCATGGCCCGGGAACCGCGTTCTGAATAACGGGTTTTAAAAAACCTTTCAGACCGCTCCGAAAAAGCCGCACTGGCGCCAAGCCTCGTAAACCATGATGGCTGCCGCGTTGGACAGGTTGATGCTGCGACTTCCAGGCATCATGGGCAGTCGCAGTCTCTGTTCCACAGGAAATTCTTCCAGCACATCCCTGGGTAACCCGCGAGTTTCAGGCCCCAGCAAAAACACATCTCCAGGAGAATAGACGGGTTCCGTATGGTGGCGTTGTACGTGTGTGGTCAAGGCAAACCAGCGATGCCCATGCAGAGCATCCCTGCAATCGTCCCAGTGATCATGAATACGGATGACGGCCTGTTCATGGTAATCAAGTCCGGCCCGTCTCAACTGCTTGTTGGATACGTCAAAACCCAGAGGCTGGACCAGATGCAGCGTGCATCCGGAATTGGCACAGAGCCGAATGATATTGCCTGTATTGGGAGGAATTTCAGGCTGGTAGAGGACCACATCAAACATGACTGTTTCACCACTCCCGCAAAGGAGTATACGCCACCACCCAGGCGCTCACCTTGCGTGCCCCCTGAGAACGTAGGACACGTGCAACCTCCCGAAAAGTGGCACCGGTGGTCATGACATCATCCACCACAGCCACATGCCACCCCTGCAACGACATTTGACACTGGAATGCACCCGCAACGTTTTCCTGTCGAGCAGCATGACCCATGCTGGCCTGAGCGGATGTGTGGCGGATGCGCACTACAGGGTCGATCATGGGCACTGACAACCACCGTGCCAACGGAGCAGCAATCTCGCTGGCCTGATTATACCCGCGTTCCCTCCAGCGCCGTTCCGACAGTGGCATGGCCAAGCAGGCGTCCGGACGGGGAGCACCCCTGAGCCGGTATGCGAGACCTCGTGCCAACAGTTTGGCCAGGTCCAGCCGACGACCATATTTGAGGTGTTTTACCAGGACGTCCACCGGATAATCGTAGGCGTAAGCAGCCACCATGTCATCACCATCCCCGTGGCGGAATGAAACATCACCCATGGGAACAGGCAGCGCACGAAAACAGACCGGACACACGACACTTCCGGACAAGGTATCGCCACACAGGAAACAAGGTTGCCTGCCCCCCAGTTCCTGCAGGAAACGGAACCACCCTGATACTGCCCGATTTGACAAGAACTCCCCCGTCACGGATCATTGCGCGCATGACTACGCATTCTACTGTGTCCGCATCACTCGTAACCGCCCCTCCTATTACGAAAAAAACAACGCAATGGTCCCTGGCTGACATAGAAGCCCTGTTCCAGTTGCCTTTCATTGATCTCGTGTGGCAAGCGCAGTCGGTGCATCGTGCGCACTTTGACCCCAATGGCATTCAGCTGTCCACCCTCCTTTCCGTCAAAACAGGAGGATGTCCTGAAGATTGCGGTTATTGCCCGCAGTCACTGCGTCACCCAACCGCTGTGGCCGAACAGGCACTCATGCCAGTGGAAGACGTGATCGCCGCAGCTCAGGCAGCGAAAGCAGCGGGCGCCTCCCGTTTCTGCATGGGTGCCGCCTGGCGTAGTCCCAAGGACCGCGATCTGGATAAGGTTCTGGACATGGTCATCGCCGTGCGTTCCCTGGGCCTCGAAACCTGCGCCACGCTGGGCATGCTGAAACCCCATCAGGCTGAACGGCTCAAAGCAGCAGGGCTTGATTACTACAATCACAATCTTGACAGCTCACGTGAATTTTACGGGGATATCATCCACACCCGGGAATTTCAGGATCGCTTGGACACTCTGGATGCGGTCCGCGACTCCGGAATGAAGGTGTGTTGTGGCGGCATCATCGGCATGGGTGAAACCCGTCGCATGAGAGCCGGTTTGTTGTGGGAACTGGCGCAACTGGACCCGGCCCCGGAATCGGTGCCCATCAACCTGCTTGTTCAGGTGGAAGGCACACCGCTCCATGGAACCGAAGCACTGGACCCCCTCGAATTTGTACGCACCATTGCCTGTGCCCGGATTCTGATGCCCACTTCCCGCGTGCGACTTTCAGCCGGACGGGAATCCTTTTCCGATGAGTTGCAGACGCTGTGTTTCATGGCGGGTGCCAACTCCATCTTCTATGGCGAACGCCTGCTGACCACCGGTAATCCCGAAGTGGATCGTGACCAGCGCCTGTTTCAACGTCTGGGATTGCATGCGGAGTGAATCCGAACGGGTACCGTATCCGGCGCATATTCGAGCGCCTGGCCTCCCGTCGAGAGCACCATGACTTTCTGGCCAGGGAAGTATCTTCCCGTCTTATGGATCGTCTGGATTACCTGAAAATTCAGCCTGCCCTCGTCCTTGATCTGGGTTCAGGTCAAGGAAAAGATTCCGACGTCCTGCAGTCCCGTTTTCCGGACGCCAGTCTGTTGTCACTGGATTTCACCCTGACACTGCTGGAACAGCAGGACATCCCCCCCCAGAAAAAATGGTGGCCCTGGCACAGAAAGGCTCTCCATCACTCGATTTGCGCAGACGCAGGAGCAATGCCCCTGAAACCCGATACGGTGGACGTGATCTGGGCCAACCTCCTGCTGCCCTGGTGTTCACCAGACAAGATTTTCAGGGAAGTGCGTCG
>JAJZEL010000224.1 GCA_021828575.1 Pseudomonadota bacterium | reverse complement strand
GGGGAAAAGGTTTCTGGTGCATTTCACATCAAACAGCACTTCGGCTCCTGGATTCCGCTTGAGCACATCTGCGGCGAAAAGCATCAGCTGGCGATCAGGAAAGATCACCTGGCCATTTCGAGTGACCACGCCCAGACGGTCGCCATCGCCATCAAAGGCCAGACCCACTTCACCCTCTTCGCGACCCAGGGCAGCCTGAAGATCACGCAGGTTTTCCATCTGGGAAGGATCGGGATGATGATTGGGAAAATGCCCGTCCACCTCGCAAAACAGTTCGGTGACCGTACATCCCATGCGACGATACAGTTCCGGGGCAAAGCGGCCGGGGATTCCATTTCCGCAGTCCACCACAATTTTCAGGGGACGAGAAAGCTTCACATCGGACACGATGCGGTCCAGATAGCTTTGGATCACGTTTGCCTGCCGGAGTTGTCCCTGTCCTGACAGGACACGTCCTTCCACGAGGCGCGCACGCAAGGCCTGGATACTCTCTCCCGACAAGGTATCTCCCCCCAGAACCATCTTGAGGCCATTATATTCAGGCGGGTTGTGTGAGCCAGTGACCATGACGCCGGAGCCGCCCGCCAGAGTGTGGGAGGCGAAGTACAGCATGGGAGTCGTGACCATGCCCGCGTCCAGTACGTCCACTCCGCTGGCCCGGATGCCACGTGCCAGGGCATGAGCCAGCCTTTCGCCCGACAGACGCCCATCGCGGCCGATGGCCACCAGGCTCAGGTCGCGGTCCCTGGCTTCCGATCCGATGGCGTGTCCGATTTGCTCGACGCCGTCCTCGGTCAATGTGCTGTCGACGATGCCACGAATGTCATAGGCCTTGAAAATTTCTTTGGGGGGAATCATGGTTGTCCTGTCAGAATACGGTGGAGACGCGAAACACCAGGGACCGCGCTACATAGCCCTGATAAATGCCATAAAGCAAGGCGCCGCTGTACTCCAGAGTGCGATGTGCGGCGTACGACCACTCTCCGGAAAACCCCGGCCCCACTTGGTGGGTATTGTCCGTAGGGAAGTAATAGGCTTCGATGCCCGGCGCAAATTCCTCGGATAACTTGTAATCGGCCATGTACGATGTGCGCGTGTTGAAGCGCCCCATCCAGCTGACCCCCAGCAGCTTCTGGAAAACCACATTCAGTCGCTGAACGTATTCTTCCGTATTGCGTTCCAGTAAGGGGGTGATTTCCATGGCATTGGGTACGCCGGGCAGGTTACTTTGCACGTAGGACACCAGCAGTCCGGGATCAGCCCAGAACTCGCCATGGTCAGCCAGTTGGAAAATATTTTCCCATTCGTAACCGCGACGCACGGGGTCCAGCGTGGGGGAGTAGTCGAAAGGCCCCGTATAGAGTTCCGATTTCCACCAGGAGGTGGGCGAATAGGCTGCAGCCACACCGAATGAGCCGGAACGGTCAAGGGCAGGGTTGCCGGCACTCATCTGGTAGCCGCGCAGTTCCACTTCGGTTTCACCCTGGGTGACCATGGGTGAATAGATGACGTAATCGTCTTCAGCTTTGGCATCGACGGCGCAGAGCATCATGAGAGCGGGGATAGCAAGTGTGAGAGAACTGAAGGCATGTGGGCTCGACCGGTTTTTTGACATTTACTGTATCCCTGTTTGGGTGGCGAGTGTATGACAACCCGGAAGATTTTATATCAAACAGTAACGGGATGTGTGTTACGCATGGCTACTCAGATGCTGCAGAATGCGCTCGGGCATCCATTGCAGGCGGCCGGGAAACGGAGCGGAAACAAAACCCACATGTCCGCCATGGGGTTGTTGATCCAGATGGAGGGCTGGAGGGCATTCCTGGGGAAGGAGATGGGCATCGGTCGGGATGAAAGGATCATCCTTTGCGTTGAGCAGCAGGGTGGGGACAGTGATGCTCTGGACCCATGGCTTGCTGCTGGCGCGTGTCCAGTAATCGTCCACTCCGGAAAAGCCATGCAGGGGCGCCATGAAATGATCATCGAATTCGCGCAGTGTGGTGGCTCGAAGCACGGATGCCAGATCGAACAATCCGGGGTACTGCCGGAATTTTTCCCTTGCCTTGAGTTTCAGTGATGCCAGAAAATGCCGACTGTAGATGCGGTTGAAGCCGGTATCCAGATGTCGCCCCACTTTCGCGAGTTCCAGGGGAGGAGCAATGGCTGCCGCTGCCGTCAAAAGTTTTGTGGCCGCTTTACCCTGTTCCCCCAGCCATTTCAGCAGCATGTTTCCACCCAAGGAAATACCCGCAGCAAACAGGGGAAGGGACGACGAGTCTCTTAGTTGTTCAAGGATCCAGTGGATTTCCGCACTGTCGCCTGCATGGTACAAACGGGGTGCACGGTTGATGGTGCCACTGCATCCCCGGAAATTGGGGGCCACCACATTCCATCCCCGTTGCTTTGCATGATGGGCCATGGCTTTGACATAAGACGACTGAGTATTGCCTTCCAGACCGTGGAAGATGACGAAGGTGGGGCGGTCAGGGGTTTCACCCCATCGATCCACATGAATGAAGTCATCATCCGGACATGGCCAAATCTCGCGTTTCCAGGGAACAGCCGGGGCAGGAGCCCACAGAGAACCATAAATGGTCTGAGCATGCCCGTGTCTGAGCCAGAAGGGCGGGATGAAGGGAGAATGGGCAACCATTGCAACGTGCAATACGGAAAACCGATATTATGCGGGTAAAACCGGCCCCATCACTTCTTTCGTTTTCATGACTCGTCCCACTGTTTTCCACATTCATCTGGATCGTCTTGTCAGCAACTGCCAAAAAGCCCGTCAGTTGCATGGCGGAAAGATCATGGCAGTCCTGAAGGCCAATGCGTACGGCCATGGGGACCTGGAGTGTGCCCGTGCCCTCTCGAAAGTGGCGGATGGTCTCGCGGTGGCCACCCTCGAAGAAGCCGTCCGTCTGAGGGATGCAGGTTTGCAGGGTCGCATTCTCCTCCTGGAAGGGGTTTTCGAGCAGGCGGAAATGAAGGAAGTGGTGGGTCACGGGTTGATGACCGTGATTCATCATCGGGATCAACTGGCATTCATGCGGGCGCTGGGCCCGCTTGCCGAGTCCCTGACTGTCTGGGTCAAGGTGGATACCGGCATGCATCGCCTGGGGTTTGATCCGGATGAGGTGGGTGATGTGGTTCGCCAACTGGAATCCATGGGCCATGCTGGACGTCTTACCGTCATGACCCATTTTGCCCATGCAGACCAACTGGAGGGGCATGGACTGGAAGACCCCCTGCGTCGTTTCCATTCGGCCCTCCGGGGGCTCCATGTGGATACCAGCCTGTGCAACTCTGGCGCCATCCTGCATCATCCCAAAGCTTATGGCGATTGGGCACGTCCAGGGTTGATGCTGTATGGCGTGGACCCGGTGGATACAGGCAAGGGTTCGTCCGCCGGTCTTGAGCCAGTCATGCGCTTGACGTCCCGGGTGCTGTGGATTCG
>JAJZEL010000246.1 GCA_021828575.1 Pseudomonadota bacterium | reverse complement strand
GCGGTAGACCTCGAATGCAGAAACCGAACGCAACAAGGCGCTCCACTGGTAGTAATCCCCCGCGCTTTCCCAAGCTCCCACATCATCAAGAAGCGGGCTGGCCTGGGCATCAAAAATCCTCGCTGTGCTATCCGCACGTTCAAGGTAGGTTCCCAGGCGGGTAAACCAGAGCGATTCATCCTGAAGCATGGTACCCAGCGTCACCCCTCGTGACAGGTGTGACCTGTACTTGACCCAGTCAAAGAACTGCCCTGCCCCGCTTCCGGAAAGAACAGCAGGTGATGTGTCTCTCAGCTTCAACCACGTGTCATTCAGCGTTTCCCACAATTCGGAAGTCAGGGTACCACGCACTGCATGAGCATTTTCCCTCGCCGATTTGAGGCAACTGAAAATGGAAGACGGATTGTCCTGATCAAACCCAAAATAGCCCATCACTCCATGGGAGGTGACTTCAACATGTTTTTCACGATAATCTTCATCAAGACCCATGATGACCAAAACCGAAGCCCAACCAGGCTCCTGGAAACGATCTCCACCAGACAGAAGCGACATGCGGTACGTGACATCCAGCAGGCGAGCCAGATTCTCGGCTCGCTCGGTATAGCGTGCCATCCAGTACAAGTGATCTGCGGTGCGCGACAGCATGCTCAGTTCTCCACCACCCAGGTATCCTTGGTACCACCGCCCTGTGATGAATTCACGACCAGCGACCCCTCACGCAATGCCACTCGCGTAAGTCCTCCTGGGACAATCCTGATATCCTTTCCTGAAAGCACAAAAGGCCGCAAATCGATATGTCTTGGCGCAATTCCCTGTCCCACCAGGGTCGGGCAGGTGGAAAGAGACAGCGTCGGTTGAGCGATATATTTTTCAGGGGACTTGAGTACTCTTTCCCGAAACGCAGCGATTTCCTCAATGCTGGCCGAAGGACCGATCAACATGCCATGCCCTCCCGATCCGTGAACCTCTTTCACCACCAGTTCGGGCAAATGGGCCAGCACATAGGACAGGTCTTCAGGTTCACGTAGAAGCCAGGTGGGGACATTGTTGAGTATCGGTTCTTCACCTAGGTAAAAACGCACCATTTCGGGCACGAATGGATAAACCGACTTGTCATCAGCCACTCCGGTCCCAACGGCATTGGACAGAGTCACGCGCCCTGCCCGATACACTGAAAGCAGGCCAGGGACGCCCAGCATGGAATCCTGTCTAAAAGACAGGGGATCCAGAAAATCATCATCCAATCGGCGGTAAATCACATCCACACGCCTTGGCCCCTGCGTCGTGCGCATGAAAACCTCTTCATCACTCACGAAAAGGTCTTGCCCCTCCACCAATTCGATCCCCATTTGCTGAGCAAGGAAAGCATGTTCGAAATAGGCCGAGTTGAAATGTCCAGGGGTGAGCAGGACCACGGTTGGATCATTCACTCCCACAGGAGCAACGGAACGAAGGCAATCCAGCAGAAGGTCAGGATAATGTTCCACTGGAGCCACCTTGTAATGGGCGAAAAGTTCCGGGAACAACCGCATCATCATGCGCCGGCCTTCCAGCATGTAGGACACGCCTGAAGGCACACGCAGGTTATCTTCAAGCACGTAATATTCACCCTTTCCGGCGCGCACCAGATCAATGCCGGCGATATGGGCATAGACACCGCCAGCCACGTCCACTGCCTGCATTTCGGGACGATACTGCAGGTTCTGGAGGACAAGCGCTTCAGGAATCCGGCCAGCTTTGAGAATTTCCTGGGCATGATAGACATCCTCCAGGAAGGCATTGAGTGCCTTGACCCTCTGGCGCAATCCGCTTGCCAGCAAGCCCCACTCTTCTGGAGGGAGAATCCTTGGAATCGGATCAAATGGAATGAGGCGCTCCCGACCCGATGCCTCTCCGTAAACAGAAAAAGTGATACCCAACCGGTGAAACATCTGTTCCGCTTCTGCCCGTTTATGCTCCAGCACACCTTCGGGAAGCTCTTCTACCCACTTGGCCAGTTCCACGTAATGGGATCTGACCGTTCCGTCATGGCAGATCATTTCATCGTAAGGCACTGATTTTGGCATGGCATTTTCTGTGGTTAGGCCTCTGCTTTCGTAGCAGCAAAAACCACGCCAGGCAAAAGGCACCATAAAAATCCCTGGATCACACAAAATAGGTGCATTCGTGCCCTGTTTGGTTCACACCAAACCCGTCATCGCCCCATTTTAGTGAATTGACCAGAGCAAGCTCTCCTTTGAACAATGCCTTTGCACGAAAATTTGAACAAAATCCGATAACACACGTCGCACCAAGGAAATCCCCTTTAAAAACATTGCACTGAAACAATCAATTGAATTTTTTTGCAATTCATGACTCCGGCGGCCATAGAAACCGTTAGAATCACGCATTGGGTACAGTCGGAGCCTCCCAACCTCCCCCTTTCCGTGACATTTTCCATCCATGACGAAAAAAACATACAACATATTGATTCTCGGAGCCTCTTATGGCTCTCTTCTGGGCGTCAAGCTGGCGCTTGCCGGTCATCATGTTCATCTGGTTTGCCTGCCAGCCGAGGCAGACCTCATCAACGCTGAAGGTTCCATTATCCGCATGCCCATCAGAGGCCGTACCGGCCTAGTGGAGCTTGATTCGCGCAAAGCGCCTGGTCGTTTGACTGCCAGCAGCACGGCAAACGTCAAACCCCAGGACTACGATCTGGTGGGATTGGCCATGCAGGAGCCCCAATACCGTTCACCGGGCGTTCGTGAGCTTCTGGCAGCCGTGGCAGCTGCACGCGTGCCCTGCATGTCCATCATGAACATGCCTCCATTGCCTTACCTTCGACGCATCCCCGGATTGAATGCAGATGCCTGTCGTAACGCCTTTACCGAGTCGGAAATCTGGGATGGCTTCGATCCTGCTCTGGTCACCCTGTGCAGTCCTGACCCACAGGCCTTCAGACCCCCTGAAGACAAGGTCAATGTGCTTCAGGTAAGATTACCTACAAATTTCAAGGCCGCCCGTTTTGATTCCGATGCCCATACCCAAATGTTGCGGGATATGGAAGCCGGGATCGATTCCATCAGGTTTGACATGGGGGACGGTGTCACCGAATTGCCAGTCAAGTTGCGGGTACACGACTCCATCTATGTGCCCCTTGCCAAGTGGGCCATGCTGATTACGGGTAATTACCGTTGCGTACAAAAAGACAGCATGCGTTCCATCAAGGAAGCCGTTCACAGTGATTTGAAAAAATCGCAGGACATCTACCAATGGGTAGTGGATCTTTGCGTTTCCATGGGAGCCAATGCTGCTGACATGGTGCCTTTCGAGAAATATGCTGCTGCAGCCAATGGACTGGAAAGCCCCTCATCCGCAGCACGTGCTCTCTTCGGTGGCGCACAGAATATTGAACGTGTTGACAGGCTCGTTCAATCCATAGCCGCCGCACAAGGTCTCCGACTGGACACTCTGGATGAGG
>JAJZEL010000167.1 GCA_021828575.1 Pseudomonadota bacterium | reverse complement strand
GTCTAAGAACATCAGCATGAGGTTGTCGGGTGGAACAGGCCTGGAATCTTAGATTCACGCCGACGCGGCGGAAGTGAAATCATTTGTGAAGAAGCGCGAGATGTCCTGGCCCTTATCTGCCATCCGTGCAATCGCCTCTGCCGACACCGGCTTTTTTGTCTTAACGAGTGCTCTTCATAGCCCGACTTCTACAAAGAAGTCGACTCCGCGCTGCGGTGAGCGCCATGTACGCAAAGAGGCGCTGCGCAGGCCGGTGAGGTCGACGTCGACGCCGACGCCGCGCGTGACGCTGGTGAGGAACTGGTTGAACGGGCGGCCGGTGACGCCACCGTTGTCGGGCATCGAGATGAACGTCTCGCCGTCCTCGGCCGAGAGCAGGCGGGCGCGCGCGCCCTGACCGTGCCTGCGGACGTATCCCGCGAGGCCCAAGTCGTGGCGCTGGAAGAGAAGGGCGCGCTGTACGGCCGCCTCGCAAGCGGAGAGGAACGTTATGCGGCGCTCAAGGACACGCTCGGCACTATGTCGCTCATACCGGTGCTTAACTCGGAACGCACAAGAATCACCGCGGCCACACGGGAGATGCTGGTCGACATAACGGGCACGTCGCAGGAAGTGGTCGGCAAGGTAGACACCTTTCTCAAGACCCACCTACCTGACCCGCAACTGGCCCCTCAACGGTTGCACGAAGCCATGCGCTATGCTGCCCTCAATGGCGGCAAGCGAATTCGGCCACTGCTGGCATTTGGCGCTGGCGCCCTGACAGAGGCGCCGGAAGAAGCCCTGACGGTCGTCAGTGCCAGCCTGGAACTCATCCATGCCTATTCCCTGGTGCATGATGACCTGCCCTGCATGGACAATGACGTACTGCGACGCGGACAGCCCACTTGCCACGTGCAGTTCGGGGAAGCCATGGCCTTGCTGGCGGGTGATACCCTGCAATCCCTGGCGTTTCAGTGGCTTGGTGAATTCCCGCTGCTCGAGGATGCCTCCCGGCAGTTACGCATGGTGCAGCAACTGGCCCTGGCCAGCGGTTCCAGGGGTATGGGCGGTGGACAAGCCATCGACCTGGAAAGCACAGGCACCACCCTTTCCTTGCCCGAACTGGAAGCCATGCATCTCAAGAAAACCGGCGCCCTGATCCGTACTGCCATACTGCTGGGCGCCGATTGCAGCCAAGCCCCGCTGCCGCCAGAGGAGCAGCGATCCCTGGTCCGGTTCGCCAATGCCCTGGGTCTGGCTTTTCAGGTGATGGACGACATTCTGGATACGGAATCGGACACGGCCACCCTGGGAAAAACCGCCGGTAAGGACGCCGCCGGGCAAAAGGCCACTTATGTGAGTATAATGGGGCTTGCTCAGGCCAAGGCGCTGGCTGCCGATCTGCTTTCGACATCATGTGACGCCTTGACTGCCTTCGGCTCGCGGGGACGTCGCCTCCAGGAGCTGGCGCATCTCGTTCACAACCGACGTCACTGACGAACCTTGCCCATGACCCCCACACCTTTGCTTGACCAGGTGGAATGGCCCCACGAGCTACGGGCTCTGGACCGTGGGCAGCTCCCGCAACTGGCTGATGAACTCCGGCAATTCATCGTTGAATCCGTGGCTTCCACGGGGGGTCATCTATCCAGCAACCTGGGCACAGTAGAACTCACACTGGCCCTGCATTATGTCTTCGACACTCCCCGGGACCGCCTGGTCTGGGATGTGGGACACCAGACCTATGCGCACAAGATACTGACGGGGCGACGGGCCGCCATGTCCCGCCTGCGCATGCAGGGAGGGCCGTCTGGTTTCCCGCGCCGGCAGGAGAGCGAATACGATGCCTTCGGAACCGCCCATTCCAGCACCTCCATCGGAGCGGCCCTTGGCATGGCCACAGCCTTCCAACGCAGCGGACAGGACCGACACGTGGTGGCTGTCATTGGTGATGGCGCCATGACCGGTGGCATGGCTTTCGAAGCCATGAACAATGCGCGTCACACGGGCGCGAACCTCATCGTCGTGCTCAACGACAACGAAATGTCCATTTCCCCTCCGGTGGGGGCCCTCAACAAGCATTTGGCCCGCATCATGTCCGGCCGCGTCTACAACACCATGCGCCGCGGCAGCGAAAAGGTGCTGGGCGTAGCACCGCCCATTCTGGAATTTGCCAAACGCTGGGAAGAACACATGAAAGGCATGGTCAATCCACCGGCCACCCTGTTCGAGGCCTTCGGGTTCAATTACATCGGCCCCATCGACGGCCATGACCTGGAATCGCTCATCGCCACTCTCCAGAATATGAAACGATTGGAGGGGCCCCAATTCCTGCACATCATCACCCGAAAAGGCAAGGGATACGCGCCCGCTGAACAGGACCCCATCCTGTATCACGGGGTCACACCGTTCACCCCGGACCAGGGACTCAAGCCAAAGGCCCCCGCAAAACAGTCCTTCACCCAGGTGTTCGGAGACTGGCTTTATGACATGGCCGCCCTGAATGACAGGCTCATGGCCATTACCCCTGCCATGTGCGAAGGATCAGGCCTGACACGATTTGCCACCCGATATCCCGAACGCTATTTTGACGTGGGCATTGCCGAGCAGCACGCCATGACCTTTGCTGCTGGTCTGGCATGCGAAGGCACAAAACCCGTGGTGGCCATCTACTCCACTTTTCTGCAGCGTGGTTATGATCAACTGGTGCATGACATTGCCCTGCAAAACCTGCCAGTCATGCTGGCCATTGACCGAGCGGGCCTGGTGGGAGCTGATGGCGCCACTCATGCCGGCAGTTTTGATCTGACCTACCTGCGCTGCCTGCCCAACATGACGGTCATGACCCCGGCCGATGAAAACGAATGCCGGCAGATGCTGTACACCGCATTCCTGGTGCCCGGACCAAGCGCCGTGCGTTATCCACGCGGTACAGGGCCCGGCATGGCTGTACAACAGGAAATGACCGCCCTGCCCCTGGGCAAGGGTGAAGTCCGGCGGCAGGGACGCCATGTGGCCCTACTGGTCTTTGGTACATTGCTGCACGCCTGCCTGGAGGCAGCGGAACCCCTGAACGCCACGGTGGTCAATATGCGTTTTGTGAAGCCGCTGGACGAGACCCTTGTCATCAGGGCCGCCTTGAGCCATGACCTGCTGGTCACCGTGGAAGAAAACACGGTTTCCGGAGGGGCCGGTTCCGGTGTAGGCGAAGTACTGGCCCGCGAGGGCATCAACACTCCGCTGCTCCACCTTGGCCTACCTGACCGCTTTCTGGACCACGGCGACCGCGCGCAACTGCTTTCGGCCTGCGGCCTTGATGCGAGCGGCATACTTTCTGCTGTAAATGAACGACTGGATCATCTGCGCTCGCTTCAGAGTGGCGCTGCTCAAGCCTAGAGCAGGTACCGACGAAGCCTTTCAATTTTTTGGAGAATCCCATGAATGCACCCGGTCAAACCCCCATTCCTGACGTGCAGTCCTCCGTCGATACCCGGCAAATAGCC
>JAJZEL010000230.1 GCA_021828575.1 Pseudomonadota bacterium | reverse complement strand
GTCACTGGGCATGCTGGAGGATGCCTGCAGCCAGCTGCTGTCCAGTGCCAAAGGGCAATCCATCAAGCTTGCAGCGCCAGGCAGCTTCATGGCCCTGTGGCTCATCAGGCGTCTGGAGCATTTTGAGCGCACCCATCCAGACCTGCACCTGCAACTTCAAACGCAGGGGGATTACCAGGATCTGCTCAACCAGCGCATCGATGCCCTGGTGGTCAGTGCCAGTCCTCCATGGCCCAAGGGCGTGCAGGCCGTCACCTTGTTTAGCGACCGTGCGGGCCCCGTTTGTTCGCCGCACTGGAGGCCGCTGCCAGGCAAGGCGCAAGACCTGCTGGAAATGCCCCTGCTCTATACCTTGTCAAGGCGCGAAGCCTGGATGGAATGGGCCGCATTACACAAGCTCGAACCGGCTCGGCTCAATCTGGTCCGCCACTTTGACAACCTGCAACTGATGCTGGAAGCGGCCGTTGCCAAACTGGGCATCGCCATCGCCCCAGAGCAGTTGGTGCAGCGCGACTTGCGGGAGGGGAGACTGGTGGCGCCGCTGGGGTTTTCTTCGGGTCATTCCGAGTTTGCGTTGTGCACGCTGGCCAGCAGAAGACACGATGGCCCCCTGGCCGCATTGGGTGGCTGGATGGCCGATCAAGCCCAGGTATTGACGGAAACCGGTATTGACTGAATGATGCTTGCTGAGGTGCCCGGTTGGAAGCCGGTCGTTCCTGACTTTCAGGGTCTTAACCCGTTGAACTCATCAAAAAGCGATGCAAAACCAGCCTCAGCCTCATTCGACTGCCCTGCAACGACACGAGTTTAAACTGGCCATGATTTTTGTCGTGAGCCTGATGGCCGTGGTCTTTCTTGGAACACAGATCGCCTTTCAAAATCTCAGGTTCGTTGAAAGTCACCGCATGGTGACGCATACGCTCGATATTCGGGTCGTCACTGAAGACCTGCTGATCGATGCCATCGAAGGGTCAAGCGCGGTACGCGCTTTCGCCATTTCAGGAGACGCGTCTTTCCTGAAGCCTTATCAGCACATGCGCGATGAACTCATGGCCCAGTATGAAAATCTGGCCGAGATGACTGCTGACAATCCGGTTCAGCAGCAAAACATGATATTGCTCAAAGAGGCCCTGAAGGCGCGCCTTGCTGAAAGCGCCTTGCAGGTGCGGCTGTATCATGAGCAGGGGGCTGGCGCAGCCCAGAAGCGCATCGCACAAGGATTCGGCCGCGACATCAACATGCGCATCAGGTCAGCAGTCGGCAAGATCCTCGACGAGGAAAGCCGGCTGCTGGGTTTGCGCGAAGGCCAGGTGGACCAGGAATCGAGCAAGTTGTTTGTCTTTGACGGCCTGGCCATAGCCGGCATGCTGCTGATGATCGTGTGGATTGCGCATTCCATGGCAAAGGAGTGGCGATTTCGCGATGCCATGATTCGCGAACGGAATGCGCTCAATGCAGAACTGGCAGCCCAAAACACAACACTTGAGGCGGCAAATGCCGCACTCCTCAAGTCAGATCAGTTCAAGAGCGAGTTTCTCTCCTCCATGAGCCACGAATTGCGCACCCCTCTGAATTCAATCATCGGCTTCTCCAACATCATCCGTTCGGGCATGTCGGGCCCGCTGAATGAAGATCAGAAAAAGCAGATCGGCATGGTGGAAGATTCGGCCATGCATCTCCTGGCGTTGATCAATGACCTGCTGGATCTCTCCCGCATCGAGGCAGGGAAGGCCAGGCTCGACATCGAGCGCTTTGATCTGTGCGCGCTGGTACAGCAAGCCCTGGCCGTGGTGGCGCCCCTGGCTGCAAAGAAGCACCTGGATCTGAAAACCCAGTGCCCAGACAACCAGCCCCTGCTTGTGGTCGCTGATCGGCGCAAGCTCTACCAGGTCATTCTCAACCTCGTGAACAATGCCATCAAGTTTTCTGAGAGGGGCACCATCGCCGTCGACTACCGGGTGCTTGATGGGAAATGCCTGGTTTCCGTGAGTGACCAGGGAATGGGCATTCCCCCTGACCAGTTGCCTGACCTGTTTCAGGCGTTTCACCAGGTGGATGGTTCTTATCGAAAACTCCACGAAGGAACAGGCCTCGGGCTTTACCTGTGCAAGAAGCTTCTGGAGATGATGGGCGGCAGCATTCGCGTCAGCAGTGAGCCGGGCAAGGGCTCGACGTTTACGTTCGAAATTCCAGTCGAACTGGAGGAAGCTGCTTCATGACCCAAAAAATCCTGATTGTCGAGGACAACGACAACAATCTCTATCTGATGGAATTTCTGCTGCACGGTGCGGGCCTCACCACGTGCAAGGCCAGAAACGGGCTGCAGGCCGTGGCCATGTCAAAAGTCGAAAAACCGGATCTCATTCTCATGGACATCCAGATGCCGGAAATGGATGGTATCGAGGCGACGCAATTGATCAAGGCCGATGGTTTGACCAAAGACATTCCCATCATCGGCGTCAGCTCTTTTGCATCCGGTGAGTCCAGGAGGGAAGCCCTGGCTGCAGGCATGGCCGACTACATTCCAAAACCCATCCTGCCGGCTGAATTCCTGCCGCTGATCAGGGCTTATCTGAGTTGAGGCTTTTGTTCCACTGCGCCGTCCTGTGCATTCTTCCCCACTGCCCCTTGGTGCCCAGCACCCACTGCAGCATGCCTTGAAAGCGCCACACCAGGTTGAGCTGGCGATAGCCAAAATTCTCCAGGATGGCCATGGCCAGGAGCGTTGCCAGCTGCCGGTAACGTGGATAATGGTGAAACGACATCTCTTCCAGCAACAGTGAGCTCACCGATAGCAGGATGCCCAGCAGGATCGCCACGATGGCAAAGGCAACCAGGGCTGCAGTCGAGATGATCCCCAGCCAGAATCCTGCCAGCATGAAGGTGTAGCCGCCAAGCTCCAGGATGACGCCCACCCATTCAAAGATGAAGGTGAACGGGAAGGCCAGCCACCCCACCCATCCGCCATTCCTGGAAAACGGCAGGCCCATGTTCATCCACAGGCACTCAGACAGGCCGCGTTGCCAGCGCTTTCTCTGGTTGCCCAGGACGCGCAGGGATTCGGGCGCCTCGGTCCAGCAGATTGGATTCGGAATAAAGACAATGCGGTATGGGATGCGCTTTTGACGGTGAGTCCGGTGCAGGCGCATGACCAGTTCCATGTCCTCGCCGACGGTGTCAGTCCGGTATCCTCCCGCTTCGATCACGCTTGATTTTCTGAACAGGCCGAAAGCGCCTGAAATGACGAGCATGGCATTGAGTGGCGACCATCCCAGCCGGCCAAACAGGAATGCGCGCAGGTATTCCACAATCTGCATCAAGGCGAGCGGATTTTTCGGCAAGCCGATCGAAACCAGAAAACCGTCCTTCGCCTTGCATCCATTCAGGATTCTGATGGTTCCTCCGGCAGCGATAGTGCGGTCATCTTCTATAAAGGGCTCGGCAATCAGATCCAGACTGTTACGCTGCAGGATGGAATCTGCGTC